>JAFZOG010000050.1 GCA_017550745.1 Clostridia bacterium
CCAGGTGTACGTGCTCAAGAAGGAAGAGGGCGGCCGTCATACCCCCTTCTTCAACGGCTACCGTCCCCAGTTCTTCTTCCGCACCACGGACGTGACCGGCTCCATCAAGCTGCCCGAGGGCGTTGAGATGGTTATGCCCGGCGACAACGTGGAAATGGAAGTGGAATTGATCACCCCCATCGCCATCGAAGCCGGCCTGCGCTTCGCTATCCGCGAAGGCGGCCACACCGTCGGCGCCGGCGCCGTGGTGCGTATGGTGGAATAATCAAGCGGTAATCAACAGTGGCTTCTTACGCTCAGAAGCTCACCCCGGCAGGACTTTGCTCCTGCCGGGTTTTTGTAAGGTTTTTGAACAAATTGCTTCATGCCGCTCTTGCATTCTCCAGTATCCTGTGCGATAATGAAATGGATTCAGAATACGGGAGATGGTTTAATGGCTGCTGGGATTTGGGTACGGCTGATGCATAAAACACGTATCGAAAAGGATACGACTGTCGAATGCTCGCATAATGATTGGCAGGAAGCGCTGGAAACCGCATGCCGGCAGCTGGATGTGAGCCGTCCCATGATTCTTGCGAAGCACATTAGGGATTGGGAACAGTTCTCCCAGGCAAGGTTCTTAAAAGAACACTTTGTGGAGGATATTCCTTTCGACAGAATGGAAGTTGAGTTCATCGACCCGGATCAAAAGAAAAAGAAGCAAAACCCATACGCTTCTTTTCAGTAAATACGGAAATTGGAGGATCGCCTTGCAATTGAAAAGAAAGCTGCTTCTCCCGCTTTTGTTTTTTTTATTCGCGATTCCTGCTTATGCTGAAATCGAATTCAGCGAAGTAATGGCGTCCAACGGCGTATACGTGAACGGTGAAGCCTATGACTGGGTGGAGATTCATAACACCGGGAAAAAGAGCGTTGATCTGAGCGGGTGTTTTTTATCTGACAGCAATAAAAACCTGACAAAATGGTCATTTCCCAAGAATACAACCGTGAAAGCGGGCGAATTTATCCTGGTATATTGTACGGGTGAAGAGCTCAGCCCCGGAAAGAATGGCACCTACTACGCCAATTTCAAAATTTCCGCCTCAGGGGATGATCTTTACCTGACGGAAAAAAACGGGGAAACGCTGATCGCTTCCCTGGAAATACCCGCACAATATGGCAATGTTTCCTGGGGCGTACCGAGCGGACAGAGCGAATACCTGTATTTTGCCGAAGCGACGCCGGGGAAAAAGAATGCCGCGGCGGGTTTCTCTTCCCGCGCTGAGCTTCCGGTGATCGGTACGCCCGGCGGGTTTTATGATGACCCTTTAACGGTCTACGCTCAGGGCACAGCGCTTCGATACACCACGGACGGCTCCACGCCTACGGAGAAATCGAAGGCTTTCCCGGCGGATGGGTTGGCCGTCACGAAAACAACGGTGCTGCGCGTGCGGGCGTTCGGGGAGAATCAGGTGCCTTCCGAAACGGTATCCGCTTCCTATTTTATTGGGCTGGAGCAGCCTGTTCCGGTCATTTCTCTCATCACCGATGATAAGTATTTGTTCGATAAGAAAACGGGCCTGCTGGTAAAAGGGAACAACGCGAATTATCCCAATTACGAGCACGACTGGGAATATCCCATGAACGTGGAGTATTTCAACCTGGATGGAGGATGCGAGATCAATCAGCTTGGCACCTTCACGACAGCGGGGCATTCCGCGCGGCAGAACGCCCAAAAATCCATCGCCGTATTCGCCCGGAAAGCGTACGGACAGGACCGGTTTCATTTCAATCCCTTCCCGCACCGGGACTATGACAGCTATAAATCCCTGCTGCTGCGCTCCGCCAATTCAGACGCGTTTTCCACCCGGCTGCGCGACCCGGTCATTTCTTCCCTTGCCGAACCGCTGAATATTCTCTATCAGGACGCGCTGGCCATCGAGGTTTACATCAACGGCCAATACTGGGGGCACTATAACTTGCGGGAAAAGATCAACAAGTATTTCGTGGCCCAGTGGGAGGGTGTGACAGACAGCGCGGAAATCGACCGGATTGATATTCTTGCCCGCACAGGGCGCGATGAGTTTGTCAACAACGGCAGCAACGAGGACTGGCTGGCGCTGTGCGATTTCTGCAAGAAAAAAGATTTGAATGATCCGGACAATTTGCAGTACGTGCTGGACAATTTGGACGTTGACAGCCTGTTTACCCACGCGGCGTTTGAAATCATCATCGGCAATAACGATTTTACCAACGTGCGGGTTTACCGCGTGCCGGGCGGCAAATGGAAATACTTGCTGTTCGACGTGGAAGCCGGCTTTCTGTCCATGGAATCCGGGCCGATGAATTACTATCTGAAAAAAGTCGGCGACAAAGTGCAGGGCTTTCGCCATGAACCGCTGGCTGCGCTGCTGAACGTGCCGGAAATGAAGGCGAAATTCCTGACCCGGTTTGCAGAGGTATTGGATTTATCGTTTCAGTGGCCCTATGTGGAAGCGCATTTCGAGCCGTGGGAACAGACCATTGAAATGTTGCTGCCCCGGCATCTGGAGCGCTGGCCCCACTTTACCATGAAAGCATGGCGCCAGAACGTGGACGCGGTCAAGTACTACGCACGGATGCGCCCGGTCAAGATCGTGGGGATGCTGCAAAAGCATATGAAGCTGAAAGACGCAGAGGTGGAACAGTTTTTTGGCGCAATACAGCAGAAACTGCAGGATACGAATATTCTGAAATAGAGATTGCATGGTTAGCTCCGGAAAAACCTGTTCTTACCCATGTTAGGAGGATGCGCGTGCCAAGCAGAAGAAGCCAGGAAATGCTGGAATTGATCCGTTCCCACAAAAAATTGGCCAGCAATGTGAGCAACGGGATGCTGATGAAAATTAACGCGCCGGCTGAGCAGGTGGCGAAAATGCGGGTATCCGGCACCAGGGCGAAGCTGGTGGAAGGGCTGGATATGCCGGCCGTGATGATTGAGCCGAAGGAAATTCGGGCGGAAAACGCTGTGCTTATGCACATGCACGGCGGCGCATATGTATCCGGCGGGCTGCTGCAGTGCAGGGCGCTGATCTCTCCCATCTGCGCGGAAGCGGGGATTCGTGCGCTGACGTTCTCCTACCGGCTGGCGCCGCAGTATCCTTATCCCGCCCAATTGGAGGACGCTTACCGTGCGTACCAGTTTCTCCTGCATTCGGGGTATCCCGCAAAAAGAATCGGCCTTGTGGGAGAGAGCGCCGGGGGAAACCTGGCCTTGGAACTGACGCTGCGTTTGCGCGCGGAGGGGGAAGCGCTGCCCGGCGCGCTGGCGCTGCTGTCGCCATGGACAGATTTGAAGCAAACGGGGGAAAGCTATCAAACGCTGAAGGACGCGGACGCGACCCTGAATGGGGAAGAACTGATGAAATCCGCCATCGACTTTGCCGGAAGCGAGGAACGCCTCGCCAGCTCGGAAATTTCCCCGTTATTCAACAGCTTTAAAGGCTTTCCGCCTACGCTGATTCACTGCGGCACCAGAGAAATCCTGCTCAGTGATTCCGAAAAACTGGAGGAAGCCATGCTGCGGGATGGCGTGGATGCTCATCTGGTGCGGTGGGAAGGCATGTGCCATGTGTTCCAGGCGTTTGGATTTGAGGAAAGCAAGGCGGCGAACCATCAGCTGGGGACGTTTTTGTATGACCATCTGAAGGATCATTGAATACAAATGTCAATTATTCACAAATAATCTGATAAAAATTTATAAACCGCCGGCGCTTGTTCCAGAGAAAATGCCTTGCAATTGTTACGTTTTTATGTTATATTATAAGATAGTGCTTTGTGCAGAGCATGGAGCACAACCACGCCTTAACGGCGAATATGGAGGGTGTTCCGGATGGGCTACACAGTAGAAAAAATTTCTGGCAACCAAGTGAAAATCAGCTTTGAAATCGCTTCCGAAAAATTTGACGAAGCGGTGCAGAAGGCTTATCTGAAAATCCGCGGCCGCATCGCGGTGCCCGGCTTCCGCAAGGGAAAAGCGCCCCGCCGCCTGATCGAAAGCATGTATGGCGAAGGCGTGTTTTATGACGACGCGTTTGATATTCTGTTCCCTTCCGAATACGAAGCCGCTGTCAAGGAAAACGACCTGCAGGTGGTGGATCGCCCGGAAGTGGACGAAATGAAGCAGATCGGCGTCGGCAAGGATCTGCAGTTCTCTGTCAAAGTGTACGTGAAACCCGACGTGGAGCTGGGCAATTACAAGGGCCTGAAAGCCACCAAGTATGTGCACAAGGTGACTGATGAAGAGATCGACAACCGCATCCAGCAGGATGTGGACAAGGCTACCACCATGGCGGACGTGACGGACCGCGCTGTTGAAAAGGGCGACACTGTGAACCTGAATTACGCCGGCACGGTGGATGGCGTGGCCTTTGAGGGCGGCACCGCGGAAAACCAGACCCTGGAAATCGGCTCGGGCCACTTTATCCCCGGCTTTGAAGAGCAGATGATCGGCATGGGCATCGGCGAGGAAAAAGACCTGAACGTCAAATTCCCCGAAGAATACCATGCTGAAAACCTCAAGGGCAAGGACGCCGTGTTCCATGTGAAGGTGAACAGCATTCAGGCTAAGGTCGTGCCCGCGCTGGATGATGATTTTGCCGCCGATGTCAGCGAGTTTGACACCTTTGCCGACTACAAGGCCAGCATCGCCAAGGAACTGACCGACCGCGCCGAAAAGAACGCTGCCACCCAGCTGGAAAACGAGCTGGTGCAGCAGGCTGTGGATGCCGCCGACTGCGACATTCCCGACGCCATGATCGAGGACGAAATCGATCTGATGATCCGTGAGTTGAAGTTGCGCATGATGTACCAGGGCCTCAAGTATGAGGACTATCTCAAGTACACCGGCCAGAGCGAGGATCAGGTCAAGGAAATGTACCGCCCCGAAGCCAAGAACCGCGTCAAGATGCAGCTGGTGCTGGACGCTGTCATCAAGGCAGAAAACGTGGAAGTGACCGAGGAAGAAGTGGAAAAAGCCACCGCCGAGGAAGCTGAACGCAACGGCCGCGAAGTGGAAGAATTTAAAAAGACCCTGAACGACCGGCAGAAGGATTATCTCAAGGACAACGCCAAGATCCGCAAGGTGGTGGACATGATCGTGGCCAGCGCCGAAGTGGAGGTCAAGGACGAAGCGGACCGCATCGATGCCGCTGAAACCCTGAAAGCCGTAGAAGATGCGGCCAAGGCTGTTGCCGAAGAGGACGAAAAGGAAGAATAATTTTTTTCCTTCCGCATAGTTTCCTTCTCGCCGTCATATAATCATGGCGGATGAACGGAATGCCATAAGACGCAGACTGTCGGGCTTCCGGCCTTGGCAGTCTGCGCAGTTCGTTTTATCCCGAATCCAGGAGGACAACGGAAATATGTCTTTGATTCCTTATGTGATCGAACAGACCGCTCATGGCGAGCGCTCTTACGATATTTATTCCCGGCTGCTCAAAGACCGGGTGGTGTTCCTGGGCAGCGCCATTGACGACCAGGTGGCCAACGCTGTGGTTGCCCAGCTCCTGTTTCTGGAAACAGATAATCCGGACGCGGATATCAACCTGTATATCAACAGCCCCGGCGGCTCCGTGACTGCCGGCATGGCGATTTTCGACACCATGAACTATATCAAGTGTCCCGTGCGCACAGTATGCGTAGGCCTTGCGGCTTCCATGGGGGCTTTCCTGCTCATGGCCGGTGAAAAGGGTAAGCGGCTGGCGCTGCCCAACAGCGAAGTGATGATTCACCAGCCCTCCGGCGGCGCGTCCGGCCAGGCGACGGATGTGACCATTCACGCGGAATGGCTGCTGCGCACCAAGAATAAAATGAACGGGCTCATGGCTGAAATGACCGGCCAGCCCCTGGAAAAGATCCAGCGCGACGTGGAACGGGATTATTTCATGTCCGCCCAGGAAGCGCTGGCATACGGCATCATCGACGAAATTTATCAGCCCCGCCGGAAATAAAGCCGGAAGAAAAAATGAGGTAAACATGGCAAAGGATGAGATTGGTTCCCGAAAACTGCGCTGCTCCTTCTGCGGAAAGACCCAGGATCAGGTGCGCCGGATTATCGCCGGTCCGGGAGCTTATATCTGCAATGAGTGCGTCGCGCTGTGCCAGGAGATCGTATCCGACGATACGGATATCGTGTCTCCCGCCGCAGAGGTGGGGCAGATTCCCACTCCTTCCGAAATGAAGGAAGTGCTGGATCAATACGTGATCGGCCAGGATCGCGCCAAGCGGACGCTGTGCGTGGCGGTTTACAATCACTATAAGCGTATCAGCGCGCCGGTGAAAAAGGACGGTGTGGAGCTTCAGAAGTCCAATATTCTGATGGTTGGCCCCACCGGCTGCGGCAAAACGTATCTGGCGCAATCATTGGCCCGGATCCTGAATGTGCCTTTCGCCATCGTGGACGCCACCACCCTGACCGAAGCGGGCTATGTGGGCGAGGATGTGGAAAACATCCTGCTTCGCCTGATTCAGGCTGCCGGGAACGACATTCGCTCCGCGCAGCGCGGGATCATCTACATCGACGAAATCGACAAGATCGCCCGAAAAGGCGAGAATGTTTCCATCACCCGCGATGTAAGCGGCGAAGGGGTGCAGCAGGCGCTGCTGAAAATCCTGGAGGGCACCATTGCCAACGTGCCGCCCCAGGGCGGACGCAAGCACCCAAACCAGGAATGCCTGCGCATCGACACCACCAACATCCTGTTTATCTGCGGCGGTGCGTTCGACGGGCTGTCCCGGCTGATCGAGCAGCGCATCGGCAAAAAGTCCATGGGCTTCGGTGCTGACCCGCAGGGAAAGTCGAAGCAGAACGTGGGCGATGTCCTACGCCAGATGCGTCCGGAGGATTTGCTGAAATTCGGCTTGATCCCCGAATTCGTCGGCCGTCTGCCCGTCACCGTCACGCTGGACGCCCTGGATGAAGAAGCGCTGGTGAAAATCCTTACCGAACCAAGAAACGCCCTGGTAAAGCAGTATCAGAAACTGGTTGACCTGGACGGCGCTGACCTGGAGTTTGAGCAGGACGCCCTGGAGGCCATTGCGAAAAAAGCCATCGAGCGAAAGAGCGGCGCCCGCGGGCTGCGTGCCATCATCGAGGACGCGCTGCTGGATACCTTGTTCGACCTGCCCGGTCAGGAAAACGTGCGCAAGTGCGTGATTACGAAAGACGTGATCGAGAACGGTGCAAAGCCTGTACTGGAGCTGGTCGATTTGCCCGTCAAACAACCGACCCACCGCGTCCGCCGTCCTAAAGCTCTGCCTGATGAACCGACGGCCAGCTGATCAAAATCATGATTTTGCCCGAAGATGCCCAAAAGGCCCTTCGGGTTTTTGCGTACAGAGAGGAACTTGGGATGAAGAAAGCAGAAAAACTGCTTTTCTTCCCATGCCATTTGAGAAGAAGGAGGATTTCGGAGCATGAAAACCGGTCTGGTCATGGAAGGCGGAGGCATGCGGGGCATGTTCACCTGCGGCGTCATCGATGTGCTGATGGAAGCGGGGATCTCCTTCGACGGCGCGGGCGGCATATCGGCAGGCGCGGTATTCGGATGCAATTTCAAATCCCGCCAGATCGGACGCCCCATCCGGTACAATATGAAATACTGCCGGGACAAACGGTATAAAAGCATCCGTTCCCTGATCACCACCGGCGATCTGTACGGCGTGGATTTTTGCTACCGGGAGCTGCCCGACGTGTTAGATGTATTCGACAGGAGAGCGTTCAGGGATAACCCGATGGCTTTTTTCGTTGGCGCGACAGATGTGGACACGGGCAGCATCGTCTATCATCTGTGTACGGACGGGGAAAGCGCGGATATGCAATGGATGCGCGCATCGGCTTCCATGCCGCTGGTCAGCCGCGCTGTTGAAATCGACGGGCACCGCCTGCTGGACGGGGGCGTGGTCGATCCGACTCCATATTTCTATATGAAGGCCATGGGGTATGGCAGGAATGTGGTCATTCTGACTCAGCCAAGGGAATACCGAAAGGGAAAAAGCGCCGTCATGCCCTTGATGGCGCTGGGTTTGCGGAAATACCCCAAATTGGCGGAAGCGATGAAAAGAAGGCCGGAAAAATATAATGCCCATATCGCCGCTGTACGCGCGGCCGAAAGGGCCGGCGAATGCCTGGTCATTTGCCCGCCGGCGCCGCTTCCTGTGCACCGGACGGAAAGCGACCCTAAAAAGCTGGAACAGGCATATCAGATCGGGCGTTCAGAAGCAGAGAAACGCTTAGGGAAAATTCGGGCTTTTGTGGGAATATCCGGATAGATGTATTTTAAAAATTTACAAAATAAAGACAACTATTACAATTCTGTTACTTGAATTGACATAAGAATTTTTAATCAGTATAATGACTTGGTAAAGAAAAAAAGCAGCCAATTTCTACAAAAAATGTGGCGCTTTTTTGATTTTCGCTTCGCGCATACAATACGCTCTAACAAACGAATTAGGAGAGTCATGCCCATGCGAAAAAAAGGTTTTGGATGGTTAATCGGTATTCTTTGCCTGGCGGCGGCGATCGCTTTGATCGTGCTGCTCGGCGGCGGAAGCCAGGACTTCCACGCCAAATACGACGGGGTTGATCTGTCCGCCGACGTAACAGGCATGGGCAGGGAGGATACCTACGCCAACTACCTGCTCAAATACGCGGACGTGCCCAGCGGGGAAACTGTGATCCCGGTGGATGTGACTGCCTTCGAGGGCGACGCGGAAATCCGAAACGAGGATGGAGTTGCCTGCGTCTATACCGCCGACGGGTCGTTTGTTTCCTGGAAGGTGAACGTCGAAAAAACCGGCATGTACAATATCCGGCTGGACTATTTGACGACCCAGGCCCGCGGCGTGGACATCGAGCGGGAACTGTACATTAACGGCGAGCTGCCGTTTTCCGGCGCGCGCTCTTTGTGTTTTACCCGCCTGTGGACGGACGCCGCGCCTGTGCGCCAGGATAACCAGGGCAACGATATCCGCCCTACCCAGACAGAGGTGTTCGACTGGCAGCAGGTGCGCTGCAAAGACGATATGGGCTACGTGATCGAGCCGTATCAGTTTTACTTTGAAGCGGGGGAAAACACCTTATCGCTGAAAGCTGTCAACGAGCCGATGATGATCCGTTCCCTGGAACTGACGCCTGTGGAATCTTTTATTTCCTATGAAGAGTATAAAGCAGCCCAGCCCCAGGTTCAAATGAGCGAAACAGCAAAAGCCTGGCAGATGACCGTTCAGGGAGAATCGTCCACCCTGCGTTCGTCTCCTTCTTTATATGCCCGCTATGACCGTTCCTCTCCCGCCACCGTGCCCTACAGCGTTACCAATACGGTGCTGAACTATATCGGCGGCGACCCGTGGAATAATGCGGGACAATGGATCGAATGGGAATTCGAAGTGCCGGAGGACGGCTATTATACCATTTCCATCAAGGGCCGCCAGGCATATCAGCGCGGCTCCGTTTCCAGCCGCAGCGTGTATATCGACGGGGAGATCCCCTTTGACGCCATGAGCGTGGTGCCCTTTGACTATAATACGTCCTGGGATATGCGCACGCTGGCCGACGACAGCGGCACGCCTTATCAATTCTATTTGGCCGCGGGAAAGCACACCATCCGCATGGAAGCCACCCTGGGCAGGATGGGCCCGATTTTGCAGCAGATAGAGGACAGTATTTACAGGCTGAACCTGATCTACCGCAAGATCCTGGTGCTTACAGGCGTAAATCCCGACCGCTTCCGCGACTATGGCCTGGAAAAGGTGTATCCCGAAGTGATCGAAGCCATGGACCTGGAAAGCAAACGCCTGTATAAGCTGGTGGATGACACCGTGGCCATCACGGGGCAGAAGAGTGACCGCGTGGCCGTGGCCCAGACCTTGGCTGTGCAGATGGAAGGATTCGTGGCGCACACCGAGCGCATCACCCAGTCCTTCTCCAATTTCAAGGATAATATTACCAGCCTTGGCACCGCTATGCAGAACATGTCCGAAACCAAGCTGGACGTGGATATGCTGGTGATCAGCGGCGAAAAAGCCCAGCTGCCCGAAGTGAAGGACGGCTTCATCGAAAAGACTGCCCATGAGATCCGGTCCGCCGTTGCTTCCTTTACGGTGGACTACAACTCCCTGGGCGACGTGTACGACGATAACGACGATAAGCTGATCGAGGTATGGATCACCACGGGCCGCGATCAGAGCACCGTGCTGAAAACCATGATCGACGATACCTTTACCCCCAATACCGGTATTCATGTCAACGTGAAGCTGGTGCTGCCCGATACCATTCTCACCGCCGTGGTTGCGGGCAACGGGCCCGATATCGTGCTGAGCCTGGGCAGCTGGTTCCCGGTGAACTACGCCATGCGCAACGCGGTCGAAGACCTGACCCAGTTTGCGGACTTCGACGAGGTGGTGAAGCCCTTCTATCCCAGCGCCCTGGCGTCCATGCGCTACAACAACGGCGTGTACGCTCTGCCGGAGACCCAGGAGTTTTCCGTCCTGTTCTACCGCGAGGATGTGCTGGAAGAATTGGGCCTGAGCGCGCCCGAAACCTGGGATGAGCTGATCGACCTGCTGCCCACCATCCAGGGCAATAACTTGTCTGTGGGTATTCCGTATCCCGATATTACCACCGCCGACCTGTCCATCCTCAACTCCATGATCTATCAGAACGGCGGCCAGATCTACGACGAAGAAGCCAAGCGCACCCTGATCGACACGGAGAGCGGCGTTTCGGCGTTTAAGCTGTATACCTCCCTGTATAACGACTATGGCCTGCCCACGGTATATGATTTCGTCAGCCGCTTCCGTTCCGGTGAAATGCCCATCGGCCTGGCGAGCTACAGCCAGTTCAACACGCTGGCCGTGTCCGCGCCTGAAATCCGGTCTTTGTGGAGCTTTTCCGCTTTCCCCGGCACGGTGCAGGCGGACGGCAGCGTGGACCACTCCGTGCATTGCAGCGGCCTATGCTGTATGATGATTGCTACTGATAATGACAATGTAAAGAACAATGCCTGGGAGTTTCTCAAGTGGTGGGTCAGCGCTGACGCGCAGGTGCGGTTCGGCAGGGAAATCGAATCCGTGCTCGGTTCTTCCGCCCGCTACACCACCGCCAACCGCGACGCGCTGAAGCAATTGGCCTGGAGTGCTGACCAGCTGGCCGTGCTGGAAAAGCAAATGGCGCAGACCGTGGGCTTCCGTGAAATTGCCGGCGGATATTCCACCACCCGCCACATGACCAACGCCATCCGCCGCGTGATCAACAACAAGGAGGACGCGCGTGAAACCCTGCTTACTTACGCCCGCACGATCAACGAGGAAATCAAGGTCAAACGAAAAGAATTCAATCTGCCCCTCGATTAAGAACGGAAAAGAAAGGAGGAAAACCGAATGCAATCGCTGTTGAAGCAATCCCTTGCAATCAGGAGAGAGAAGATTCAGTACGGCTGGGAAAAGGCCAAAAGAATGAAGATCTGCTATCTTTTCCTGGCGCCGTACGCGGTGCTGTTTACCACCTTCTTTATCCTGCCCATCATTACGTCCATCTACTATGGTTTCACCTATTACAACATTCTGGAGCCCGCCCGATTCATCGGTTTCCAGAATTACATTAACCTCGTTTTACAGGATGAAGTGTTCCTGACGGCAGTGAAAAACACCTTCGTGATCGCCGTCATCACAGGCCCCATCGGTTATATCCTTTCCTTCCTGTTCGCCTGGTTCATCAATGAGCTGCCCCGCTGGCTGCGCACGGTGGCTGTGGTGGTGTTCTACGCCCCCTCTATCGGCATGGGCGCGTATTACATCTTTACCATCATTTTCCGCGGCGACGCTTACGGCTACTTAAACTCCGTCCTCCTACAGTTCGGCCTGATCGACGCGCCGCTGCTGTGGCTGCTGGATCCAAAGTACATCCTCCCTGTGGTCATCATCGTAAGCCTGTGGATGAGCATGGGCACCGGCTTTCTTTCCTTTGTCGCCGGCTTGCAGGGCGTTGACCGCAGCATGTACGAGGCGGGTTATGTGGACGGTATCCGCAACCGTTGGCAGGAGTTGTACTTCATCACCCTGCCCAGCATGAAGCCCATGCTGCTGTTCGGCGCGGTCATGTCCATCACCACAGCGTTCAATGTCTGTGACGTGCCCCGGGCCTTGGCAGGATATCCCAGCACGGACTATGCCGCACGCACCATCGTGACCCACCTGTTTGACTACGGCTTCTCGCGCTTTGAAATGGGCTACGCTTCCGCCATCGCGACGGTGCTGTTCCTGGTGATGATTATTTGCAACAAGTTGATCCAGTCTGCGCTGAGGAGGGTTGGCACATGAGCACGGGAAAACAGAAAATCACGCGCATCCAGCAGCCCAAAACCCAAAGCCGGGCAGAACAGCTGCATTACCTGGCCCAGCTTCGCGGCGAGATCGAGGAAGAAAAGCCGAAGCTGAACAAGAAAAAGTTTTTCATTATTTCACTGATCATCCTTGCGCTGCTTGCGGGCATTATGGTTTATTCCAACTATATGCTGGACGCCATCGAAAACGCCAATCTGAACGGGCGGACCGCTTCCCGCACCATGATGCTGATGCTGGGCAAAGATACGAAGGCTGTACTCAGCGGCAGCGGCGATATCACGGAGGATGACCTGCAGAAGATCAACGCCTGGTCTTCCATCTTCCTGGTGATCCGATTAGCGGCAATCGTCGGCCTGGTGATATACGGCTTTTATGCCGTCATTACTCTGATCCAGCCCAAGCGCCGTAAGCCGAACCGCAGCTTCTGGGGCGACCTTGGCATCTACACCGTGCTGTTCATTATCGCCGTCGCCATGGCGTTCCCGCTGGTTTTCTCCGTGGCGGCTTCCCTCAAGCCCCTGGACGAGCTGTTCCGCTTCCCGCCCAAGGTATTTCCGGATCATCCTACGCTGGATAACTTCAGCGACCTGATCGTGACCATGGGCCAGAGCTGGGTGCCCTTCTCCCGCTACCTGATCAATACCGTATTCATCACCTTCGTGGGCACCTTCGGCCATGTGCTGGTGGCGTCCATGGCGGCGTTCGTACTGGCAAAGTACGATTTCCCCGGCGGAAAAACTTTCTTCAAGATCGTCGTCACCGCCCTGATGTTCTCCGGTTACGTGACGGGCATTCCCAACTATGTGATCATGAGCAAGCTGGGCATGATCGACACCTACTGGGCCATCATCCTGCCCGCTTTCGCGGCGCCCATCGGCCTGTTCCTGATGAAGCAGTTCATGGAAGGCATGCCGGACGCGCTGATCGAGGCGGCGCATTTGGACGGCGCCGGGGAAGTGCGTATCTTCTGGACCATCGTGATGCCTAACGTGAAGCCCGCCTGGCTGACCATCATCATCTTCTCGGTACAGAACCTGTGGAATACCAACGCGGCCACGGTCATCTACTCCGAAGCCAAGAAGACCCTGGTTTACGCACTGCAGCAGATCCAAGCCGGCGGCATTGCCCGCGCAGGCCAGGCCGCGGCGGTCACCGTGGTGGTCATGCTGGTGCCGGTGCTGATTTTCATCTTCTCCCAAAGCCGGATCCTGGAAACCATGGCCAGCTCCGGCTTGAAAGACTGATCGAGACGGGAGGGAAGACGAACGTGAAAAGAATTCAAAGAATCCTGTCGTTTGCCCTGGCCGCCCTGCTGCTCCTGCCTATGAGCGCCGCGCTGGCCGTGGACGACGGCTTCTCCAGCACCTATACCTATAACTACGATTACTGGTCCGACCTGCGGGAATCCCCGGATGCTTATCGGGTGGATCAGGTGGTATACAGCGTGAGCCTGGCGCTGGATCAGCCGATGCGCAAGCCCCAAAGCCTGTATGTGCACGGAAACGACCTGTACGTCTGCGATACAGGCAACAACCGTATTCTTCAGCTGCGCCGGGACGAAAAAAAGCAGTTCAGCCTGGTGCGGATCATCTCGGAAGTCAAAGGAGCGGAACCCGCTACGTTTTCCGGCCCCAATGACATCGCCATGGACATGGAGGGCAATATCTACATCTGCGACACCAACAATAACCGCATCATCAAAGCAGACAAGGATCTGAACTACATCATGTCCTTCCTCAAGCCCGAGGACACCACCTTCGACCAGAGCCTGAGCTTTCTGCCCAGCAAACTGGTTGTGGATGATACGGGGCGTGTATTTGTCCTGGCGACCCACGTAAACAAGGGCCTGGTCAAGTATGAGGCGGATGGCTCCTTTACCGGCTTCGTGGGGGCCAACACCGTCAAATACAACATGTGGGAATATATCTGGAAAACCTTCTTTACCACGAAAGAGCAGCGCGCCCAGCAGGCCGCGTTCGTTCCGACGGAATATGAGAACGTGTATATTGACCGGGAAGGCTTTATCTACGCGACCAATATCGTTTTCAGCGAATACGACCTGCTGTATGACGCGGCAAAGCCCATACGCAGGCTCAACAGCATCGGCAGCGATATCCTGATCAAGAACGACCGCTATCCCCCCATCGGCGATCTGCAATGGGTAGAAGGCAGCCAGGATTACGGCCCCTCCCGCTTCAAGGATATCACCGTGCTGGACAATGATATTTACATTGCCGTCGACCGCACCAGGGGCAGGCTGTTCGGCTACGACCCGCAGGGCATCATGCTGTGGGCGTTCGGTACAAAGGGCAACAGCGAAGGCGCGTTCCTCAGCGCCGTATCCATTGAGCACATGGGAAACGACCTGTTTGTGCTGGATGAAAACGAATGCAGTATCACTGTGTTCACCCCAACCGAGTACGGCAGCCTGATCTATCAGGCCAATGACGAATACCTGAAGGGCGATTACGACGGTTCCGCCGATACTTGGCGTGAAGTGCTCAAGCTGAACGCCAATTACAACAGCGCGTTCATCGGCATCGGCCGGGCGCTGATGCGCCAGGAGCAGTTCGGCGAAGCCATGGAATACTTCAAAATGGCTCACGATCGTGAAAACTACGGCCGCGCTTACCGTTATTACCGCAAAGAACTGGTGGAAAAGAACATTGGCTGGGTCGTGGCGGTGGTCGTGGTGCTGCTGGTCATCCCGATGGTGATTCGCAAGATCAAGTCCGCGAAAGAGGAGGTGGCAGCGTATGAACGTCGCAAAGTCGCTCACTGACGGCATGGTTAAAAACGAACGCGCCGCAGGCTGGAAGCGGTATACAGCCTCGCTGAAATATGGCTTCTATGTGATCTTTCACCCGTTTGACGGCTTCTGGGACCTGGTGCATGAGCAGCGCGGATCCCTGATGGCGGCGCATACCTGGCTGTTCCTTTTTTTACTGACCTATGTGCTGCGTCTGCTGCTGACCAATTTCCAGTTCATCACCGCCCCGATCCAGTATATCAACGTGTATGAGCAGTGCGGTTCACTGCTGCTGCCCTTCCTGATCCTGTGCCTGGCAAACTGGGCGCTTTCCACCCTGTTTGACGGCAAAGGCCGCTTCAAGGATATTTACATGGCCATGTGCTATGCCCTGATTCCATACGTGCTGATTCAGCTGCCGATGATCTTCATCAGCAACATGATTTCCTTCGATGAAGCGGCGTATTATCAGGTACTGGGCAGCGTGTCCATCATCTGGTGCGTGTTCCTGGTGTTCACGGGCCTGATGCAGGTGCATGACTATACGCCGGGGAAAACGCTGATCTTCCTGTTCTTTACCGTATTTGGGGCGCTGGTGATCCTGTTCCTCATCCTGGTGTTCTTCTCCTTGCTCAGCGACGCCATCGGCTTCTTCGTATCCCTGTACCGCGAAATCGCGTTCAGGCTGTATTAAGGAGGGTGATGATAGTATGAAAAAGAAATCCATCCTCCCAAGGATCATTTCCTGGGTCATCTTCCTGGCGCTGGCAGCTGCGCTGGTGGTTTTCGTGGGGATTCCGCTATACTCCGAAAAGGATACCACGGTGGAAAACCCGCCTGTCGTTTCCTATTACGAAGGCGGAAAGCAGCCCGTAGTGATGGAAAACGACGCGCTGTACTTTGAAATGGATCCAACCACGACCCAGTTTGTTTTGAAAGAAAAGGCTACAGGCCGTCAATGGCTGTCCAACCCGGCGGACGCAGGGAAGGATCCCGTAGCAGTAGCGACCAACAAGAATACACTGCAATCCACCCTGATCGTCACCTATTCCTCCTCTGACGGCGTAATTGACTATAACAACTACCAGTATTCCATCCAAAACGGCAACTATGTCATCGAACAGACCGAGGATGGCGCGGTGGAGGTATGCTATTCCGTTGGCAAGATCGAAAAGGTATATCTGATCCCTACCGCGATCACCAAAGAGCGTTACGATGCATTTACCTCCAAGATGAAAGCCAGCGATGTGAAGCTGCGCGTCAGCAAAGCATATACGGCTTACTCTCCCGAGAGCCTGGCCAAAATGGATGAGGCGAAGCGCGACGGCATCCTGGCCCTGTATCCCGAAGCGGAGAACCAGGCGATCTACACCCTGATCGAAAGCACTTCCACAGATTCCAAGAAAAAGCTGGAAGAGCTTTTTGCCGGCGCGGGCTACACTCAGGAAGATTACGACTTGGATATGCAGCTGGTGGCAGGGTTCACGGAAAAGAACGATCCTCTGTTCAACGTGACCGTCCGCTATCAGCTGGAGGGCAGCGACTTCGTGGTGCAGGTGCCCTATGACCGCATCCGTTACCGTTCCGATTATCCCATGACCTACGTGACCTTGCTGCCCATGTTCGGCGCGGCGGGCGTGGAGGATCAGGGCGCGATGTTCATCCCCGAGGGTGGCGGCGCGCTGATCAGCTTCAACAACGGCAAGCTCTCCCAGAACAGCTATTACGCCAATATGTACGGCTGGGACTACGGCAGCGAGCGCAAGGAAGTGGTCAGCGAGACAAAAAACACCTTCCCCGTGTTCGGCATGATCAAGAACGGCGGCGCCTTCATCTGCATCATGGAAGGCGCGCCTTCCTACGGCGGCGTGCAGGCAGACATCAGCCTGCGTTACAACAGCTACAACTGGATCTGCGCCAAGTACAACGTACTGCACAGCGACAAGTATAATGTGTCCGCCAAGACGGCGCGGCTGGTGTACATGTTTGAAAAGCAGCTGCCCGACGCCACGGTTTCCCAGCGCTACCGTTTCGTCGACAGCGGCGATTATGTTGATCTGGCCATCGCTTACGGCGACTACCTGAGGGAGAAGTATCCGGAGTTGAATGAAAAGAATGCTGACCCCGCCCTGCCGGTCACCGTAGAGCTGGTCGGCGCGATCGACAAGACCGTGGTCAAGTTCGGCCTGCCCATTGATTCCGTGGTTCCCACCACCACCTTCTCCCAGGCGCAGTCCATCCTGCGCGATCTGAGCGACGCGCAGATCAGCAACCTGATCGTCCGCATGAGCGGCTGGATGAACGGCGGCGTGAACCAGAAGGTGCTGACTTCCCTCAAGGTGCAAAGCGAGCTGGGCGGGGAGAAGGGCGTGAAATCCCTGATTGCCGCGGCCAAACGGAGCAATGTGCCGCTGTACTTTGACGGCCTTTCCTGCTTCGCGTACAACAGCGGCATTTTGCAGGGCTTCATCCCCTTCCGCGACGCGGCCCGGTTCACCACCCGCGAGCAAATCAAAATCTATCCGTATTCCGCCATCACCTTCCAGCAGCAGGACTGGATCAAACCCTTCTACCTGGTGCAGCCCGCATTCGCCCAGAAGTGCGCCGATAAACTGATTTCTTCCCTGAAGGACCTGGAAGCCTACGGCGTAGCATTCCGCGATATCGGCTATATCCTGAGCGGTGACTATAACCCGCTGGAAACCACCACCCGTGAACAAGTGCTCAACATGCAGATCGACACCGTGAAGAAAGCAAAGGACGCGGGGGAGATGGTCATGATCAAGGAAGGCTATGACTATGTGCTGCCCTATGTGGACGTGGTCACGGACATGGATCTGAACGGTATCGAGTATTCTATCATCGACGCCAAGATCCCCTTCTATCAGATCGCCATTCACGGCGCGGTGAATTATACCGGCAAACCCGTCAACCTGGCCAATGACTGGCAGACAGAGCTGCTCCGCTGCGCGGAGTACGGCGCGGGGCTGAATTTCACCTTCATGGCCGAGGACGCGAAGATCCTCCAGGATTCGCTGCACTCCTCCTATTATGGCTCCACCTTCGCCTACTGGAAAGAGGACGCGGCAAAGATCATCAACGATTATCAGGCTGCCATGGACGGGCTGAACGCCCAGCGTATCATCGGCCATGCGATCCTTGCCGAAAACGTGACCTGCACCGAATATGAGAACGGCGCGAAAGTGTTTGTCAACTACGGCGATGAGGATTACGAGGCCGACGGAATCGCCGTTACTGCCCGCAGCTACATCGTAACAGGGGGTGAAAAGCAATGAGCCCGAAGAATAGCAAAAAGTCCAACCAGAACAAATGGGGCTTTCGTGAATCCATCCTGACCTTCATCCCCGGCAACGCCACTTACAACACCATGCGTTCCCGCAACGCCCGCCACGGCGTGATGTTCATCCTGCCGTTCATCATTGGCTTCCTGGCCTTCATGCTGGTGCCGCTGTGCCAGTCCTTCATGATGAGCTTCAACGAAGTCACCCTGGCCCCCGGCGGCGGGTTTGTGAGCAAGCCCATTGGGTTTGAAAACTACAAATACGCTTTCGGTGTCGATCCTTACTTCAATCAGCGCCTGGTGGAAGAGATCCCCCGCATGGCCATCAACGCGGTGGCTACGCTGGTGCTGTCCTTCGTTATCGCCGTTATCCTGAACCAGGATTTCAAAGGCCGCACGCTGGCGCGCGCGATCTTTTTCCTGCCGGTGATTCTATCCTCCGGCGTACTGCCCGGCATTGAGAGCCAGAATGAATTCTACAACATGATGCAGGGCATATCTGAGGAGATCGCCAACGCTTCGGGCGTGAACCTGTCCGCTTCCTTGCAGGATCTGCTGGCTGTCAGCGGCGTTGGCAGCGGCGTATTCGACGTGCTGTTCCAGATGATCGACGCCATCTATGATATCGTCATGGCCAGCGGCATCCAGATCATCGTGTTCCTGTCCGGTCTGCAGGCTATTTCCCCGTCTCTGTATGAAGCGGCGGATGTGGAAGGCTGCACCGCATGGGAAGCGTTCTGGAAAATCACCTTCCCCATGGTCAGTCCCCTGCTGCTGGTGAACGCGATTTATACCATCATCGACTTCTTCATGAAGAACGACAACCGGGTGATGGAGCGTATCAACGAGCTGTGGAACCGGCTGGAATTCGGCCATGTTTCCGCCATGAACTGGATCTATTTCGGCGTGGCCATGCTGTTTATCGGCTTAAGCACGCTGCTCATTTCCAGGGGGGTGCATTACTATGAAGACTGAGAAAGCAGCCTTGGAAAACCAGAAAAAACGCAGCGCCAACCAAAAGTCCGGCGGATATATCCTGAAAGCCAGGGCTAAGAAATTCTTCGTTTCCCTGGTGCGCGGCCTGCTGCTGTTCGGGCTCTGCTTCATGATCATCCAGCCGATGCTCACCCGCCTGGGTACCAGCCTGATGGAGGAGCGCGATCTGTACGATTCCACCATCGTGCTGCTGCCCCGCCATGTGACGCTGGATAACTACCGCATCGTGTTTGAACTGACCACCTTCCCCAAATCCATGATCAACACGATCTGGACCAGTTTGCTGGTGTCGGTGCTGCAGGTCATCTCCTGCACGCTGGTGGGATACGGATTTGCCAGGTATGATTTCCCGCTGAAAAAATTCTGGTTCGCCTGTGTGGTGGCGCTGATCGTCATCCCGCCGCAGACCATACAAACCTCGCTTTACACGTATTTCGCGCAGTTTGATATTTTTGGAATATTCAAGCTGCTTACAGGAAATACATTGAACCTGCGCGGTTCGGTGACGCCCTATGCGCTGATGAGCGCTACCTGCATGGGCCTCAAGGACGGCCTGTACATCTACATGCTGCGCCAGTATTTCAAAGGCATTCCCAAGTCCCTGGAGGAAGCGGCGTATGTGGACGGGTGCAATACCATGCATACTTTCGTGAAGATCATGCTGCCGGACGCCATGCCGACCGTGCTTTCCTGCTTCCTGTTCTCCTTTGTATGGCAGTGGACGGACCTGTTTTACACCCGAAACTTCCTGACCACCTCCACCCGTCCTCTGTTCTCCACCGAGCTTTCCACCATCGTCAGCCGCATGAGCCGCTATTTCTCCAGCGACGCATCCAAGCCCATCATCGTGCCCGTGGGCCGTCAGCAGCAGCTGATTTCCATCGGCGTGCTGGTGTGCTGCATCCCGCTGGTGATCCTGTATTGCTTCACGCAGCGGACGTTCGTGCAGAGCATCGCCATGTCCGGCTCCAAAGAATAACGTAAATCGGCATCTGCCGAAAACCAGCATATTCAGGAATTATTACAGGACAAAAACTGCATTTACGGTTGATTTTTTCCCGAAAAATGCTATAATGTATTTTGTCCTGAGCAGCAGGGCGGAGCTTGACCGGCCGACGCATCCTCCGTCCGTACTGTTCACATCATCCGTATCTATGCGCGTTTCTTGCGCAAAAGCGGAAAACACGCGTGGAAAATAAAAAAATCATAGGAGGAACACCCATGAAGAAACTGGTTGCTCTGCTTCTGGCCGCGATGATGCTTATGTGCTTCATTCCCACGCTGGCTGAAGAACTCCCCGAAGGCTATCCCGAGGTGGTCGAAGGCATCGACTTCGGCGGCGCCAAGATTTGGATTCACGACTATTGGACTTCTTCCTCCGCCCGCAAGGACGATCCTACCGAAGAAGAACAGGCCCAGTACGATTATCGTGATTGGATCATGAAGACCTACAATTGCGAAATCGAGCAGATCGCCGACGGCGACTGGGGCAGCAACGCTTCCCAGCTGGTCAATTTCTTCGGCGCTCCCGACGGCTCCTACCGTCTCTACATCCTGCCCCCGGATTTCGTGGGCGGCCCCATGGCGCAGGGCGCTTTCGCGGCCTGGAACGAAAATGACCTGATCGATTTGACTGACGAACAGTGGAACGCTGCCACCGTGGACTTCATGACCGTGGGCGGCAAAGTGTACGGCGTGTCCACCGGCAACTCCGAGCCCCGCGCCTGCCTGTATTTCAACAAGCGCGTGCTGGAAGAAGCCGGCATCGACTGGAACACCATTTATGACATGCAGGCCGATGGCACCTGGACCTGGGATGCTTTTGAAGCCCTGCTCAAGCAGATTCAGAAAGATACCGACAACGACGGCATCATCGACATTTACGGCATGACCGGCTCCAACGTGGATATGTACCGCGTTGCCGTGTTCGCCAACGGCGGCTGCTTCTTTGACTCCGACGCTGACGGCAAGCTGATCATCGCTGCCGGCAGCGACAATACCCTGGAAGCCCTCAAGTGGAGCAAGGATATTTTCAACACCTACTTCTACCAGCAGCCCGCTGACGGCTCCTGGGACTACTACAAGGATGCCTGGAAGCAGGGCTTCTGCGGCTTCTATATGTATCAGACCTACGGCGGCTTCAACGACAATTCCGAAATGGCTGACATGGCGGACGACTGGGGCTGCGTTGCTTTCCCCGTCGGCCCCAAGGGCGAAACCTACACCAATGTTGTGTCTGATAACGTGACCGTGATCCCCAATGTGTATGACGCTGAAACCATTGGCAAGCTTGCTTACATCTACAAGCTGTGGTCCGCTCCCACCCCCGGCTACGACGATGAATACGCCTGGGTTGGCAACAAGCTGAATTACACCGATGAACGCGCCGTGCTGGAAACCTACGCCATGCTGCGCGAGCCCGAACACTGCTCCTCCGACAAGGTGCTGTACCTGGGCTCTGTGAACGACGTGGAAGGCCAGGACTACCTGTGGAGCCTGGCTGGCAGCACCCCCGAAGAGCTGCTCGAAGCCAAGACCCCCGTTTGGCAGGGCCTGCTGGATACCTTCAATGCCAAATAATTGAATCTCCAATGATTCTCCAGCCGCCGCGCGAAAGCGCGGCGGCTTTTCCAATTGTAAAAAAACTGTGGCCGGCAGGAATTTGCGGATTTGCTGCGAAAATAGATAAAAGTTATGTCTTTTTCATGACACAGACTTTTCCCTCAGGAGGTTTTTGATGAAATGCCCCAACTGCGGTCAATGGAACCGCGCTTCCTTTCCCCGCTGCTTTAAATGCGGCACGGAGCTGCCGGTTGAAACAGAGGCGGAGGCAAAACAGCCCTCCTCTCTGATGCCCGAGGGCGGAGCCGCTAAAGTATATATACAAATAGACGATACCGGACGGGCGACTTCTGAGGAGGACAGCCGGGATAAACTGGCCAGAGAAATGAAGGATCTGGCTGCCCGGAAGCGGCGTGGGGAGGAAGCGCAGAGAAAGCTGCGTGAAAACAGCGCGAAGCAGGGCTTTGTTCCTTCCGCACGTATCGCCCAGACGCTGAACGGGCGTGAAACCTTTCCTGTGCCGAGAAATACATCTTATACCCAGGATGGCGTCCGGGTGGAGGGAAACGTCCGCGCCGATGCGATTCCGGTGTCCTCCAGCCGGGTGATTGGCTATGACGATGCCGGGATGGAGCCTGGCATGGGCCCCATGGACAGCTTTACCCGCAAACGCAGAAAAAGCAAGATCAGGCTGTACAGGCACAGCTTCATCCGCCGTTTCGGCAAAATCATAGCAGCTGTGGTCATCGTCGCCGCGCTTAGTTTTTTGTTCTATGATAAGCTGTATAAACCCTACCGTGAACAGAAAATCGCTTCATCCCTGAAAGAAAACACCATCATCACCCCCTCTATCCTTAACGAAATGCCGGCCCATATCATCAAAATACCGGGGGAGGAAGGACAGAGCTATTGGATCACGGAGCTGAAAGCATCCTACGTCGTGGTGGGCGGCTACGCTACCATCGAAGTGGCGGACTATAAGTGGTATGAGCATATGAAGAATATCTCCGAAGCATCCGTCACCGCTACAGTTTCGCCGTACCTGCGCACCAGCGCAGGGGAACAAAAGCAGATGGAGCAGATCACCTTCCAGGTGGACGTGCCGGAATCCACCCTGGAATTGGTGAGCCCCTCCACGCTCAACGCCACCACCTACCGGCAGTTATATGAGATCCAGGTTCGTGTGGCAAAGAACAGCTCTGTCACCATCAATGGCGAGGATTTTTCCGATCTGGTGAACAATACCGATGGACTGATTACTTTTAACGCCTCAGTTCAGCCCAATGGCGACAATTTATTTACCGTTACCACCCGTGCGCAGTATTGCCGGGAAAAGACGGTGGTCATCAATATTTTCCGCCCGAAGCAGCAGATCCGCCTGGATCTGGCGGCGGATATCGCCACCCGTTATTCACCTTCCAGAGAATTAAACGAGGCGACGGGTGAATGGTATGAGCCGCACATGAAAATCAGCGGATCCACGGTGAGCTGGGCGAATATCGAAGTGAGAACGCCTTATCTGAACCTGGACACCACGGAGCTGGCGACAAAAGGGACGTTTTCCTTTGAGGCTGTTTTTGACAAAATCGGATATAATACGATCGAAATCGTGGCTTCCGCGCCGGGATACGAGCCCAGTATCGTGCAGCATGAAGTGTATTATATCCCCATTGCCGATATCTACACCCGCAAGGCGTGGAGCATGAAGGATCAGTACACCGATTACCTGAACAACTCAGACAAACGCATTGCGAACACGCAGATTTATCAGGTGGATGCTGTCTGTAAGGAAATCCTCTCGGAAAACCGGCAAATGGCTGTCTTTGAACTGACGGACGGCTCCGGCCGCCGCGTAACGATGACGAATTTTACCTATGACAACTGGCAGGTAGGTTCTGTTTACAGGCTGTTCGGAGACGCTTACGGCGTGTACAACGGCGGACCCTGGCTGAACGGACGCTACAGCTATATCCAAAAGGATAAGGAAGAAACGGAGAACAAGTGACGCTGTGCTTGTCAAATAATGCTGTTTTTTTGCCAATTTGTTAAAAAAGTTTGACAGGATGCCTTGACAATCATTGTTGTCTTGCATATAATAGATTGCGTAAGAATGCTCCTGGGGTGTTCGCCAGTTTTCTGTTTTTACCCACATTTCATAAATCGGAACCTGGGCCAGGAAACCGGATGTCATGCCCCCGTGCTCCGCACGCCAGGGGACGGCAGAAAGTTTCCGCCGGGCACCGGCCTGCTTAACATAGCGGGTGAAAAAATAGAGGACAGCGGCATCTTGGGACATTCGTTTTTAGAATTTTTAGCTGCATCCTTTTTGAAAGGGATGCGGTTTTTTCTTGATCATATCTGCCTGGGCAGGTATCAGAAATGGGAGCTGGCGATGGAAAGAAAACGTATTCTGCTGACTGTCAGTTATGACGGCACTGCGTATGTGGGCTGGCAGTATCAGGACAACGGCCCCAGCATACAGGATGAGGTGGAAAAGGCGCTGGAAAAAGCGCTGGGCACGTTCATCCGCGTGACCGGGGCCAGCCGCACGGACGCAGGCGTGCATGCAGTGGGGCAGCGCGCGCATTTTGACGTTTGTTCCTCCATTCCGCCTGAAAAGTATCCCTTCGTGCTGAACAGGTACCTGCCGGAGGATATCCGGGTAACAGCGGCCCGGCAGGTGCCGGACGATTTTCACGCCCGCTTCCAGGCAGTGGGGAAGATGTACACCTACCGGATCCATAACGCGCCTCATGCCAGCGCTATTTTTCGACACTGCACCGCCCATTTTCCCGTTCGCCTGGATGAAGAAGCCATGCGCCGCTGCGCTTTGCCGCTGATCGGTACCCACGATTTCGCCGCTTTCGCCGCCGCAGGCGGACAGGCCAAAACGACGGTACGAACCATCGACTTCATTGATTTGAAGCGCCAGGGGGAGGAAGTCACTTTACGGGTGCATGGAAACGGTTTTCTGTACAACATGGTGCGCATCATCGCCGGCACGCTCATCGACGTCGGGCATCAAAAGCTGCCGGAGAACTGCATTGAAAAAGCGCTTGAAAGCAGGAACCGCCTGGATCTGGGCATCACCGCCCCGGCCTGCGGATTGGAACTGACAAGCGTAGAATACGAATTCGACCGGCATATGCAAGGAGACTGACGGATGCTTGAAGATATTTTATTGCAGCATTTTGATTTGTACCCGCAAATGGAGCCGCAGGATGCGGTGAAGCTGATTTATCAGCAGGAATTCGGCCCGGGGCATTTGATCAAGGACGAAAAGAAAGCCATGGAATACCTGCGCCAGGAATTGGCCGGCGCGGGAGAGCCGCTTGCAGGAGAAGCGTTGTATGACCCCATCGGAAACGGGCTGTGCCGCCTGAATCTCCGCGTCTGCAAGGCAAAAGGCATTCCTGCCGAGGATATTCTTCGCCTGTTCGTTGATACAGCAAGGCATGTACAGGGCGATAAAAAGAAGATGACTGCGGGAATACGCGTCCTCCAAAAGCTGGCGGAGGAGGATGAAACACCCTTTGAAGCCATTCGGCTGGATCTTTTTCTGGCAAAATATCCAAAGACCTGCCCCGCGGTGCATCATTCGGACGCGTACAGGACAGCGTATCATCCCGCTTACCGGGTGGTCAGCCAGCGGAACCTGCGGACCTATCTCAGGCTGCTGCGGGATGCATTGCAATCCTTGGAAAAGTAGCTCAAGAATTTTAAGAAAATCTTAAATTTTTGACGATTCTTACAAATTGATTGCATCTGTATGGCGTTTCTGATATAATAATCGCAGATGACGCGAACAGCGTATCGAATCTATATTTGGGAGGCAAGATCCATGAAAAAGTTTCTGGCTGTTTTCCTGGCGATGGTTCTGTGCCTGAGCGTATTCAGCGCCCTGGCCGAAGCTGTCAATCCCGATGAAATTGAAGACAACATGACCTCCGCGGACGGCAAATATGAAATTGCGTTCGTGACCGACGTGGGCGACCTGAAGGACAAATCCTTCAACGAAGGCACCTGGAACGGCGTGAAGCAGTATGCCTATGACAACGGTATGAGCTATAAGTATTACAAGCCCGCCAATGATTCCGCCGCTACCGACGAAGACCGTTACGATGCCATGAAGGCTGCCGCCGAAGCGGGCGCGAAGGCCATCGTGTGTGCCGGCTACATGCAGGGCACCGCGCTGGAAAAGGCCGCCAAGGAATATCCCGATGTCAAGTTCATCTTCATCGACGGCTGGGCCATGGGGCTGGACAATGAAGTGGGCGTTGTGTATAAGGAAGAACAGTGCGGATATCTTGCCGGTTACGCTGTCGTTATGGACGGCTTCGAAAAGCTGGGCTTCTCCGGCGGCGGCGGCGGCACCAATCCTGCCTGCTGCCGTTACGGCTACGGCTTCATCCAGGGCGCGAACGACGCTGCTGCGAAGCTGGGAAAGACGGTTGAAATCAAATTCAGCTGGGCTTACGGCGCTACCTTCTCTGCTTCCGCTGAACTGCAGACCCTGATTTCCGGCTGGTACGAAACCGGCACCGAAATCGTGTTCGCCTGCGGCGGCCCCATGTTTGACTCCATCACTGCCGCTGCTTCCGCCAACGACGCTTTCGTCATCGGCGTTGACTCCGACCAGTCCTTCCTGTCTGATACCGTCGTTATCTCCGCGCTCAAGGGCGTGAAGGAAGGCGCTTATCAGTCCCTGGCCAAGGTCTTTGACGGCACTTGGGAGCCTGGCGTCATCACCCTTGGCGCTGCGGAAAACGCTGTGGGCCTGCCCATGGAAACTTCCAAGCTGGAAAGCTTCACCGCCGCGGATTACGATGCCATGCTGGCTGATATCGTATCCGGCGCGCTGGCCATCGACAACGAAGCTGCCGAAGGCGATCCCAATGTAAAGGGCCCCTGGAGCAACGCGACTGTGGATTACGTGCAGTAATCTCGCCTGATACATACAGGGAGGGCATTGCGCCCTTCCTGTTTTTCTTGTATCCCCCCGCCACGGCGGGCAACATGAAAGGGGATGAGCGCGCTTGGATCACGAAAATGATTATGTGATCGAGATGCTTCATATCACAAAGGAATTTCCCGGCATCAAGGCCAATGACGACATTACCCTCCAACTGCGGCGCGGCGAAATCCACGCCCTGCTGGGAGAAAACGGCGCAGGCAAATCCACGCTGATGAGCGTCCTGTTCGGCCTGTACCAGCCGGAGCAGGGAGAGATCCGCAAGGACGGAAAGCCCGTTAAGATCAATAATCCCAATGACGCCACCGCTTTGCATATTGGCATGGTGCACCAGCATTTTAAGCTGATCGAGGTTTTTACCGTGCTGGACAACATCATCCTGGGCGCGGAGGACACCAAGATGGGCTTCGTGCAACGCAAGCAGGCCCGTAAAAAGGTGGAAGAGCTGTCCAAGCGCTATGGGCTTACGGTAGACCTGGACGCCAAGGTAGAGAATATCACCGTCGGTATGCAGCAACGCGTGGAAATCCTGAAGATGCTGTACCGCGATAACGAGATCCTGATTTTCGACGAGCCCACCGCCGTACTGACGCCGCAGGAAATCAAGGAACTGATGCAGATCATGAAGGGGCTGACCAGAGAGGGAAAATCCATCCTGTTCATTTCCCATAAGCTGAATGAAATCCTGGAAGTGTCCGACCGGGTGAGCGTGCTGCGCAAGGGCCGCTACATCGGCACCGTAAACACAGCCGAAACTACCGCGCCGGAGCTGAGCCGCATGATGGTCGGCCACGATGTGCAGCTGGTGGTGAACAAAGCTCCCGCGCAGCCGGGCGAAACGGTGCTGAAAGTCACTGACATGCATGTGCCGTCCAAGCTGTACAAGCATGACGCGGTAAAAGGCGTCAGCTTCGAGGTGCGCAAGGGCGAAATCGTCTGTATTGCCGGTATCGACGGCAATGGACAGTCGGAATTGGTGTTCGGCCTGTCCGGCCTGGAAAAATGCTCCGGCGGCAAGATCGAGCTGGGCGGCGTGGACATCACCCACGCGCCGATCCGGAAACGCAGTGAAACAGGCATCAGCCACATCCCGGAAGACCGGCACAAGCACGGGCTGGTTCTGGACTTTACGCTGGAACAGAATTTCGTGCTGCAAACATTTGAACAGCCCCGTTTCCAGAAGATGGGCTTCATCAGGTTCGGCGAAATCCGCAAGTATTCCGAACGCCTGATCGAAGAATACGACGTACGCTCCGGCCAGGGCTCCGTGACCGTTGCCCGCTCCATGTCCGGCGGAAACCAGCAGAAGGCCATCATTGCCCGTGAAATCGACCGCGACCTGCCGCTGCTCATGGCTGTTCAGCCGACCCGGGGCCTGGACGTGGGCGCGATTGAAAACATCCACCGCCAGATCGTAGCCCAGCGGGACGAAGGAAAAGCCGTGCTTCTGATTTCCCTGGAGCTGGATGAGGTGATGAACCTGTCCGACCGGATCCTGGTCATGTACGAAGGTGAGATCGTTGGCGAGCTGGATCCCCAAAAGACCACGGTGGAAGAACTGGGCCTGTATATGGCAGGCGCGAAGCGTCAGGATCGGAAGAAGGAGGTGTCGGCATGAAGAAAGAGTCTTTTTTCGATAAGGCAGGCACACGCAGAGTGCTGGCTTCGCTGGTCGCCATCCTGGTGGGTATGCTGGCCGGCAGCGTCATCATCCTGATCGTTGGCCTGGGCAATCCTTCCCTGGGCATCAAAGGCGCCTGGGAGGGCATCCGGCTGGTAGTGGGCGGCCTGTTCGCTACTGGACGGAATTCATCCGGCGGCCTGACCTTCGGCTTTAACTCCGCTTCCTTCGGCAATATGCTGTTTCGCGCCGCGCCGCTCATCATGACGGGCTTATCCGTTGCGCTGGGCAACAAAGCGGGACTGTTCAATATCGGCGCGCCCGGCCAGTATCTGGCGGGCACCGCGGCCAGCCTGTTTACGGCGCTGTACTTGCCCACCGATGTGATCCCCGCTTGGCTGGTGTGGATCATTGCGCTGCTGATGGGTATGATGGCGGGCGCTTGCTGGGGCGCTATTCCCGGTTTGCTGAAAGCATACCTGAATATTAACGAGGTGCTGGCCTGCATCATGACCAACTGGATCTCCGCAAACGCGGTAACCTGGCTGTTTGACGTCAGTACGCTGAAGAATATCTTGGAGGGAACAAAATCCGGCTACATTTACAAAACCTCCACGATTCTCAATGACGTGGTCATTGACGGCGTGCGGAACACAGTCGGCGCGAACATTCCCGAAGGCGCGCAGGTCGTTGCCTCCCGCGGCGGTGTGGCCACCGCCAAGATGGGCCTGGACAGCATCTTTTCCGGCAGTCAGGTGAACGGCGGTATTCTTGTGGCCATTCTGATCGCCGTTGTGATCTACCTCCTCCTGTCGCGCACGACGCTGGGCTATCAGCTGAAAGCCTGCGGCGCGAACCGTTACGCCGCCCGCTACGCTGGCATCAAAGATAAGCGCAATATCGTGCTCACCATGGCCATCGCAGGCGCGCTGGCTGCCTCCGGCGGCGCGTTATATTACCTTTCCGGCAACACGGAATTCTTCTGGAACACTTACCAATCCCTGCCTTCTGAAGGCTTTAACGGTATCCCCGTGGCGCTGCTGGCGATCAACAATCCCCTGGGTGTGATATTCTCCGCCATCTTTATGTCCATGCTGCAGATCTGCGGCCAGAAGCTGACGGAACTGACGGCTTACAACGAATATATTACTAACGTGATCATCGCCGTGATCGTGTATCTGTCAGCGTTCATGCTGGTGATCAAAATGTGGATCGGCAAGCTGCGCAAAGGAAAGGCGGGTGACAAATAATGCCGTTTTTGATTCGTCAGACCCTGGTATATGCCGTGCCCCTGATGCTGGTCGCTCTGGCCGGCGTGTTCGCGGAGCGCAGCGGTATCATCAACCTGGCGTTGGAAGGCATCATGATCTTCGGCGCATTCATGGGCGTGCTGTTCGTGCGCACGGTGCAGGAATGGGGCTGGTTCCAGGCGGCGTATGACGCCAAAAATATCATGTCGCTTCAGAGCTTTTGTTTCATGGCCATGCTCTTTGCCGCAGCGATGGGCGCCATGTTCAGCCTGCTGCTGGCGTTTGCCGCCATCAATCTGAAAGCGGATCAAACCATCGGCGGCACCGCGCTGAACCTGCTGGCTCCCGCGGTGGTGCTGTTCTTTATCCGCATCATCGCCAACCAAAACACCCTGAACATGGCCTCGGGCGACGCTGCAAGCTGGTTCATGCTGAAAAAATCCATGTTCGGCTACGGACGAAAGGATGAGATGAGCTTCCTGGGCTCCACTTTCGTGGATAAGGTTTATGTGGCAACCTATATCTGCATCCTGGTGTTCGTGATCATGGCCATTATCCTGTACAAGACCCGGTTCGGCATGCGGCTGCGCTCCTGCGGTGAAAACCCGCAGGCATCCGCTTCCCTGGGCATCAACGTGGTGAAGATGCGTTACGCGGGCACCGTGATTTCCGGCGCGCTGGCAGGCATGGGCGGTTTCGTATATGTGCTTACCACCGCAAACTGCTCCGCAAACGGCGATGTGGCGGGCTTTGGCTTCCTGGCATTGGCTGTTATGATCTTCGGCAACTGGAAGCCGCTGAATATTTGTCTGGCCGCGCTGCTGTTCGGCCTGTTCAAATGTGTCGCCGCTTCCTACTCTACCTTGGATATCAACAATGACGGAGTTTATACACTGAAGGAACTGAACATCAACACCAACATTTACCGTATGCTGCCCTATGTGATTACCCTGGTGGTGCTGGCCTTTACTTCAAAGAGCTCCCGTGCCCCCAAGGCAGAGGGCATACCTTACGATCCCGGCAAACGGTAAATTATCAAATGCGTCATGGCGGGGTGAACCTGTTTCACCCCGCTTTTATGAAAGGGGAGGAAGCACGATCAACGTTCCGGCACTGGAAATGCTGCATATCTCCAAGCGGTTCAGCGATTCATCCGGCTTCTCTGATTTTCAGCTGTGTATGGAAAAAGGGGTTATTCACGGCGTGTTAGGGGAGATAGGGACGGGAAAAACGGCGCTTTTTCGTATGCTTGGCGGCTTCAGTACGCCTGACAGCGGCAGCATCCGCATTGACGGAGAGGAAGTGCGCCTGTTTTCCCCGCGGGTTTCCGCTGCTTGGGGTATTGGCTGCGCGGGAGGGGAAAGTCCCTATGTGGCGGGGCTGAGCCTCGCGGAGCATCTGGTATTGGGCTCGGAATATGCGCCAAGCGGAAAGCTGAGCAAACGAAAGGTTCTGGAACAGGCGGCTGGTATCTGCGAAAAGTATCATATTCCTTTTGATATTGCCCAGGGGATGGATGAAATAGGCTGCGGGGATTGGCTTTGGTTTGAGATCCTGCGGATGCTTTTGCAACAAAAGGACATTCTGGTGCTGGATGCGCCGGACGATATATTTACCCAGCAGCAAATGGATCGGCTAATTTCCGTGCTGCAAAACATCTGTAAAGCCGGAAACAGCGTGCTCATTTTGTCCAGGCGTCCGGAAACCGTAATAAACGCATGCGGGCAGGTGACTGTATTGCGGCCGGCTTTGCCTGCCGAAACCTTTTCCTCAGCAGAAATCCATGCGGAAGACCTGTACCGGATCATGGACGTTGAAAAGGATGATTGGCCGATCGGGAAAAAAGAAGTATCCTTGGGAAGCATCGTCCTGGAAGCAAGGCGCTTGACGGTTCGTGGCGAAAATGACGAAAAAGATCCGGCCCATGAGTTATCCTTTGAAGTACGCGGGGGAGAAATCCTGTGCCTGCTGGGATCAATCGATTATCCCTGGGACGTGCTTGCTGCTTCCCTGATCGGATCGAAAAAGCAGGCGGACGGCCGAATCCGCTTGCTTGGAAAAGATATCAGCCATGCGCCTTGCGGTGAACGCATCCGGGCGGGAATCGCCTGCCTTCCGAAGAATATCAGGGAGAATGGATTCATTGATGATTTTACGCTGGAGGAGAATTTAGCGCTTCCCCAATACAGAACGTTTCAGGAAAGCGGTTGGATCAAACATCGCCAGCGGAAAAAGGATACAGAACGGATCCTGCGCGCAAGCGGCGCTTCTGATTTAATGGCGCTGGACAGCCTGCCGGAAGAAACAGATGATGAAGCGCTGCGATTGATCCTGCTCACGCGTGAATTGGAGCGCAGACCCATTTTGCTGATCGTTGAAGCGCCTGCCTGCTGCGCGGCGTCAAAAACGGCTGCCTTTATCCGGGAAAAGCTGCTGTCTGTACGCGCGGATCATCGGGCCGTGCTGCTTATGACCAGCCAGCCGGAGGAAGCAATGCGGCTGGCTGACAGGATATTGGTGCTGCATGATGGCGAAATCATGGGCGAGTTTGACCCCAAGTATACATCTGTGCGGGAGCTTGGCTGGTATATGGGCGGTCAATGGCGGCAGCAGCGGTATGGCGGCGGAGCTGTAGAGGAAGAGGAAGATGAATAAGCGTACGGTTCGGCGAAGCATATGGAAAGCCATGCGCTCCATCGCTGTTTTCTTAGGCGGCGCTGCGTTCTGTGCCTTGATTTTTTTGTTCGTGAATCCGCAGGAGACTGTTCAGGGAATCGAAGCGCTGCTGCTCCCCGGCCTTTTTTCGGAGGAAGGCGTTCAAAAAACGCTGCTGTATTGGCCGCTGCTGATACTGGCCGGAGTATCTTTTGGTTTATCCTGGAAGGCTGGTTTTATGAATGCCGGTATCCCAGGGCAGTTTACGGTAGGGTCATTGCTTGCCATGGCCGCTGCGCTTCTGTTTTCTCTTCCATGGTGGATATGCCTTGCTGTCGCTGCGCTTGGCGGAGCCGCATGGGGCGCGCTGGCGGGCCTGCTGAAGCCACGTTTTCTGTTGAAAGAGGTATTATGTGCCGTCATGCTCAATTTTATTGCCCTGTATCTGACGCAGTGGCTGTGGGAGGATGTGTTCAGCGGAATCGGAGAAAATGCTTTTTTACAGCAATCCGCGATACCGGCACTGTGGACAGGGGCTTCCTTTTCTGTTCCGATGGGGCTTCCCATTGCGCTGGTTCTGTGCGCGGCGCTCTGGGCCGTGACGCGGTATGCCGTATTCGGCTATGAGCTCAGGGCAGGCGGTTCCAATAAAGAAGCGGCTTTGAGAGCGGGGATGCAGGTTGATCGGAATGTGTCCCTGGCGGTTGTTCTTTCCGGAGGGTTTGCCGGGTTGGCGGGAGGCATTTGCCTGCTGTCCGGATTAACGGATACCGCGCTTTCGGTCATTTCCAATCAGATGGGGTTTCTGGGAATTCCGGTCGCCCTGCTGAGCTTTTGCCACCCGTTGGGCACTGTATTTTCAGCGCTGGCTGCGGCATCCGTATGTGCCGGCAGCGAATGCCTTGTTTTTCCGTGGGAAGCCGGCCAAATACTGTTTGGGTTCGCGCTGCTTGGCGCTGCTGTTCTGTATCGAAAAAAAGGAAACAATCAGGGGGGATAAAGTCTATGATGCTGGATCATCTGCTTGATTTGCTGGAAGATAAAGGGTTGGTTTTGCCGGAAGATCGAGCGTATACGCTGAATTTGCTGCTTGACGCGCTGCATTTGGATGCGCCTGCGGAGGGTGTGCTGCAAGGAAACGACATTCCGGACTGCCTTGCGGAACTGGCGGAATGGGCGGCAGCGCAGGGCGTGATCAACGATACCGCGGATGAAAAAGACCGCCTGACCGCCCGGCTGGCGGGCACATTCACACCGCATCCAGCGGACGTGCGCAGGACGTTTTACGAAATCATGCAGCAGCGCGGAGCGGAAGCGGCAGCGGAATGGTTTTACCGGCTGTGCCGGGATATTGACTATATCCGCGTCAAGCATATCGCGCAGAACATTAAATACTGCGCGCCGTCGCCCTGCGGCGAATTGGAAATCACCATTAACCTGAGCAAGCCGGAAAAGGATCCCAGGGACATCGCAGCAGCCCGGAACGCGCCGAAAACCGGATATCCGCTGTGCATGCTCTGTAAGGAAAACCCGGGCTACGCAGGACATCCCGGTTTCCCTGCGCGGCAAAACCACCGCATCATTCCTTTGAATTTGGCGAATGAAGAATGGTATTTCCAGTATTCGCCTTATCTCTATTTTGAAGAGCACTGCATCGTGCTGGACAGCGTACACCGGCCCATGAAGCTGACCCGAAAGACCTTTGACCGGCTGTTTGAGTTCGTTGGCAAATTTCCTTTCTACTTTATCGGTGCGAATGCCGATCTGCCCATCGTGGGCGGCTCTATCCTGACCCACGACCATTATCAGGGCGGCAGGCACCTGTTTCCCATGGATAAAGCGCCGATCAAGTGGGCATTCGACAGCCCGGTGGAGAGCGGCGTGGTGGATTGGCCCATGACCTGCCTGCGCTTCATCAGCGAAGACCAGCAGAAGCTGAAAGACATCGCCATGACTGTTTTGGAGGCATGGCGGCAGTACAGCGATGAGACCCTGGGTATTTTTGCAAAGACCGACGCACCGCATAACACCGTCACGCCTACGCTGCGCAGGCTGCCTGACGGACGCTGGCAGATGCACCTTGTGCTGCGGAACAACCGCACCAGTGAGGAACATCCGCTGGGCATTTACCATCCCCACGCGCCCCTGCATCATATCAAAAAAGAAAACATCGGGTTGATCGAGGTGATGGGGCTGTTCATCCTGCCGGGACGGCTCAAAACCGAGCTGGCTGAGCTGGAACCTTACCTGATGGGAACGGGCGAAATCCCCACTGGCAGCAGCCATGAGGCATGGGTGAAGGAGATCGCAAAGAAGCAGGGAAGAGGCATGGCCAAAGACCAGGCGGAGGAAGCGCTGCATGCCGCCGTCGCTGAAACGTGCTATCAGGTGCTGCGCGATTCCGGCGTGTATAAACAGGATGAAGCCGGTCAGGAAGGATTAAAACGTTTTCTGAAATCGGTCTTCTGATCAGGCCAATATCATTAATCCCCCGAAAGAAGCCTGCTTGCTGCAAGCGATCCTTTCGGGGGATTTCATTACCGGAATAAAAAGTGTTTCTTTTCAGGCTGTTGGTTTGCCAGCGGTTCTATCTCCAAAAAATGATACCCAACCGCATTGAACACGGTGGTGTCGCTGTACTGAACCTGCCTGGGCAGGTTATGGCCGTAGCTCTGATGCACATGGCCGTGAATGAGATACCGGGGGCGGTACTTGTCCATCAGCGGCAGGAAGCATTCAAAGCCACGGTGCGCGTTATCCTCGGCGTCGCCGTAGCCGCGGGGCGGGGCGTGGGTGATGACGATGTCCACGCCCCCAGCCCTGCGGATTTTTTTGTCCATTCTTTGAACGCGCCTGAGCATTTCTTTTTCCGTGTATTGAAATGGCCCCGGATTGTAGCGGATACACCCGCCAAGCCCCAGCACCCGTATACCGTTCAGGTTCACTACCTGATCCTCGATGCAGTCGCAGCCCTCGGGCGGGAAATTGACGTAGCCCTTATCGTGGTTGCCATGAATATAGTACAGCGGTTTGCTGCCCATGGTGACAAGAAATTCCAGGTATTCCTGCTTCAAATCACCGCAGGACAAAATGAAATCTATCCCCGACAGTTTGCCAGGCTGGTAGAAATCCCACAGGAATTTACTCTCTTCATCGGCAACCAACAGTATTTTCATAGGGCTGTGTCTTCCTCCGTTTTGGGCGGGATGGTGTCCCGGTAAATGCCCAGCAGCCGCACCAGTTTCTGGGAGCGGGGCAGGAGTTCATCGAATGCGGGAATCGTACCGTCGATATTGTCGTTTAGCCAATTGATTTTCATCAGCTCTTCTGGAGAGAACTCCCGGGTGCCGTCGCTGATCGCATTGCCCTTTTGATCCTGAATAGGGCAGAGGAAGGGGTCGATGTCCTCTTCCAGAATACCGTTTTTCAGGATGCGGGCCAGCTGCTTAACCCCGCTTGGCAGGCTTTCGTCGATGTCAATGTTCACCACGCTGCTGTTGATGCCCCACCAGTCGTTGATGGCGTGTTTGCTGTCCCGCAGCGCTTCGATGCCGCCGCTGAGCAAAGATCGGATTGTTTTCTCATAATAACTGCCCCAGTTCCAGCGGGGAGAAGCAAGGGGCTGCAGCTGATGCTCAGGCGTGACCATATAGGTGCCAAGGTCCCATGCCAGGTATTGGTTGCCGCTGTCCTCATCGCGGTTGGAAATAACGGATACACCGGCTTCCTTCAATTCCAGAATGGGATTGCCGGGCAGGCAGCTCCATTTGAGGATGATCTTCGCCCTGGGATTTGTCATCCGCACGCCCAGAGCAAAAGCGTTGATGCTGGCAGTGACGCCCATGATGGGGTAATTCGCCACATATCCGATGCGGTCATCCCGCGCCATCGCTCCGGCGATCGCCCCGGTGATAAACTTGCCTTCGTAGATGCGGCAGTAATAGCTTCGTACTCCGGCATAAGGCATGGAAAGTGAGCAGTTGAATACAGCGATATTCTTATGCTTGGCTGCAAGTCGGCGGCATTCGTCCATCAGCATGGGCGAGGTGGCAAAAATGACGTTGGCTCCCTGCTGTACCGCTTTTTCCATGGCAGTGTCCGGTTCTTCATTGCCGCAGAAAAAGGAGGAGATTTGGACAGTTTGGGACAATTTTTCCTCAAGGTATTTCTGACCTTGCCAGTGCGCTGCCGCCCAGGCGCTTTTTTCCGGGTCAAAATCATAGATGAAGGCGGCGTGCAGCTTCGGCCCGCCCAGAATGCGAGACAATAGGCCCTTTTCTTTTTCCTCCGGTTCCGTCGCCACGGAAATGGGGGCGCCTTCAGCGGAAATGCGAATGTCCGGCCACAAGGAGGACAGGCTCGCTTTCAGTTCGTCCTCGGTCAGTTTTTTAATCTCCTGAAAGGAGTGTACCTCCAGGTAGACTAACAGGGCGTCACCGGCGGTCATGGGCAGTTTTTCCGCGTTCAGCTGATCGAATACGATGGAAAATTTCCTGAAATCGCTTACAAACCCGCGGCGTTCGTCATCTGTCCATATCTGATCCGGCTTAAAACCAAGCGCGGCCTGTAACTTGGCATAGCCGCCCTTTTGTGTAAAGGTGACAAGATAGGTTTTGCTGACCTTGAAGAAGTCCATGAATTCATAATATATCTGTACTTCCGGGTCGTCCGAAAGCGGCGGGATGATGCGCGTGACAATGCCGGGAATGCTGGGCGATTGATAGCTTTTCAGCACGCTGACCCGCTTATTTCCTTCCTGCACGTAAAACTTGCCCAGGTATTCCAGACAGGTAATGGGGTCAGTGATCCCGGTTTCACTGAGATGGGCTTCGCAAAGGTTGATCCATTTGGAACCGAACTCGGTATTCTCATCCAGCAAAGGCATAAAATTCCCGGCAAAGGCGCTTTTCCGCCCTCCTGTCCAGGTGCCGACAATACGATCCATGGGAATATCCACCAGGCCGATTTTTACCGTGTTGCCGCTGACCGTTTCGTCGATCAGCTCGTTTAAAACAAGGGGGAAAGGGTTTTCTCCTTTTGCCACACAGGCGTTATAATATTTTTTTCCAAGCCGCAGGGAAGTGTTAAACTGTTGAATAGCTTCCAATCTGTCGCTCATATTTCCTCCATTGAACGCGGATAAAGTGGCGATTGGCCCCGCGCGGTCCTATTATATTCGATGGAAAACGAAAAAACAATGCGCTCTTTACGATGTATTCCGCCGATTATAACAAATTGAAATGGCAATCAGTGATTAAGGTCCAGGTGTTCAAAAAAATCATTCTTTTCTTCATCCGGGCCAACGGCGGTATAATACAGGCCAAACAAGCGGTTATTGTAGGTTTTTGCTTCCCGGGTCATGCTGTAGGCCTTTTGCTGGGAACGGTGCTTGTCAAATGCTTCCTGCGCGAGGAACATAGGGGAGATGGGGCTGTCGGCGGACAGGGGAGCGTCCCAGTCCATCTCGATCTGGTTTTCTTTATACAGATGGATATAGACTTTTTTCACTTCCCATGTGCCGTACTCCTGCACGGAAGCGGTATCATAGCTGGCGTCCATGGCCAGGGGAATAGCGGCGGTGACCAGACGCGCGGTGAGCTTATGCTGGGTATGGCCGTATTCTCCCTCCAAATCCTGCGTAACGATCACCTCAGGCTTGTATTTACGAATGAGGCGCACCACCTCCATCTGCGGATCCACCCCATTCTGGCTCCAGGTTTTCAAGGCAGTGCTGATGCTGTTTACTTTCTGGTCGCGCCAGTTGAGATATATGGGATGCGTGCGCAGACCAGCCGTCCAGAGCCCGTCCATGGCCTCGGTATATCGGCTGCGTCCCCCGTTGGTCATGTACACCACGCCTACGTCCAGTCCTTTTGCGCAGGCATAGGGAATGGTGCCGCCCAGGAAAAGGTACTCATCGTCCTGATGCGCGGAAAATACCATCAAGTCCAGCTTGTCCGGCACGGGCTGCCACTGCTGCACGGCGTTGTCCGGATAGTTGCCGTCGTAAACGCACAAGGTTCTCGCCCAGTTTTCTTTCCCTGTGATGGTAAGCCGCACAGTTGCAGCATCGTCAGGAAAGCGAACGGCATCCACATAAAAGCCTGTGGTTTTGGTTTCCTCGCTGATCAGCCGTTTGCTTTTATCATAAAATGATACCGTCATGGATTCTACCGGTTTGCGCCATTCGATGGTCATTACCTCAGCGGAGCCATCGTCAGGCAAAGTGATCGTGAGGGCGGGCTTGGCTTCGGAAGGCGACCAATAGCGGCCTGTCCCGTCTTTTTTATTGTAACCCGCAGAGAAATCACACTGATCGTTGATGTTTCTGATCGGCTTAAAAGCGCCGCAAATATACACGGGCGCCCGGTACAGATTGATGATGTCGCCGCCTGAGCCGCCAGAAATCATGAATGTTTTTCGGCCTGCCGTCAAAGAAGAAAACTCGATTTTTTTGCATACGTCACGGATATCCAGATGATTGGCAGGCTCTGGAACTGCCTGGACCACCACCTGCTCCACCCGCTGCAAGCGTTCATCCCAAAGGAAGAAGAACAATGTGTCCAACGGTTTTTCCGTGTCGATCGTTCCGCGTATGGACATGGACTTCCCTTTTGAAATGGAGGGATAGAGATAGGCGTTCAGCGTCAGGCTGCAGGCTGCTTTCCCATTCCGGTTTTCCTGGCTTTCTTCGCCCTTGAGCCGCAGGCTTGACTTTGCGGCATATCCCTCCACGCCGTCAAAAGAGATGCGGTAGAAGCGTCCCTCTGCTCCAAGAACCTGGCAGACTGTGCCTTTTTTCAGCCTGCCGATCCTTTCCGTTTTGCCGGTATCGCTGTAAACGCTCAGATCCGATACGTCTGAATTCAGGCGCGCAGTGACGTTAATGGATGCGGGGCAGGTGGATTCCATCGCCAGCGCGGAATAAAACGGCAGTGAAAAAAGGCAGAAGATAAAAAGAACGCAGAGCATGCGGAAAAGCTGCTTGAACATGAACGGCCTCCTTTACCGGGACATGGGATTTGCGGAAAACGGCGTCGGAAAAGACTGCCGATTCCGAGTCAGAGAAATTATAACATAATTTCGACAAAAAAACTACAAAAAAATTACAATTCTGAAGACATCGGCATGTTCGGACAGAACCGTTTACTTTGTTTATAGTAAGAATATGCGGTAAAACACCAAAATTTTCTAAAAATAAATTTCAAAAACCGCTATACAACTGGCAAAAGCTGTGTTATAATACCCCACGAAGACCAAGCCAATTCGATCTCGCAGTTATTCCTCCCGGTTTCATTCATCGTCAGCAGACGGATGCGCAGAGCCCAGGAAAACTTAACGGAACGTATCACGCGGTTTGGCGAAAAAAATCAGGAGGTTTCAAACCATGTATCAGGACAAGACCCTCACCTGCCGTGAATGCGGCAACGAATTCGTGTTCACTGCTTCCGAACAGGCTTTCTACGCCGAAAAGGGCTTCCAGAATGAGCCCGGCCGCTGCCCCGCCTGCCGCGCTGCCCGCCGTCAGAACGGCGGCAACCGCGCTGAACGCCAGATGTACGAAGTCATCTGTGACGGCTGCGGCTGCACCACCCAGGTTCCTTTCCAGCCCCGCGGCGACCGGCCCGTGTACTGCCGTGAATGCTTCGCCAAGAACCGTCCCCAGTACTGATTAAAACCATGATCGCTCAGGCTTCGGCCTGAGCTTTTTATATTCTTTCAAAATGGATAACGGCGCTTTCCTCCGCAGAAAATAAGCGTAAAGATTTTTAACGCGGAGGGAACAGTCATGCAGATTCGTACCGATTTGGCCATGGAAAGCCGGGATTTCGCCCAAGGCATTTCCGGAGTCACCATGCATTCGCGGCAGATGCGGGCTATCAAAGAAACGCTCGTGTGTATTGAAACGGAGGAAGCGGCCCGGGCGCTGGACAAGGCCCGGGGGACATATATCACCCTTGTCCATCCGAAGCTGGCCCGGTGCCCGGGGGAAGAGCGAAACGAAATGGCGCGGGCAATCTGTGAAGCACTTCGCGCGATGCTTCCTCCCTCCGGCGACTTGCTGGTTGTGGGGCTGGGAAACCGCCATATGACGGCAGACGCCCTGGGCAGCCGCGTACTGGAAGATTTGCTGGTCACGCGCCATTTGAAAGAGCTTCCGGATGAAAGCCTGTATGGACGGCTGCGCAGTGTCTGCGCAGTCGCTCCCGGTGTGCTGGGCGTAACGGGCATGGAAACGGCGGAGGTGGTACAGGGAATCGTTGAGCATGTCCACCCTGCGGCTGTCATTGCCATAGACGCGCTGGCCGCGCGGGAAAGCAGCCGTATCTGTACCACGGTTCAAATCACGGACACGGGCATCCGGCCCGGAAGCGGCGTGCGAAACCACCGGGCAGGGCTGACAAGGGAAACGCTGGGTGTTCCTGTAATCGCCATCGGCGTGCCGATGGTCGTATATGCCGCGGTGATTGCGCGGGACGCGCTGTCCCTGCTGTTGGAGGATATTGGCATCCATGAAGAAGAACATACCCAGGCAATAGATACGCTGATGGAAAAGCTGACCCTGCAGGGAATGGGGGAGATGGTCGTCACCCCCCGGGAAGTGGACGAGCTTGTGGGAAAAGTTGCCCGGATCATTGCGGACGGATTGAACATGGCATTTCAGCCGCGCCTTTCGGAAGAAGAAATCCAGCTGCTTTCGCATGACGAACCATGACAGCGCATATCCTATTCTGAGGTGAATGGGATGGACAGGGTATGCTTCAGGCGGCGGTTTCTTGCATTTTTGGGCGTCACGCTGCTTCTGACCGGTTTTTTCGCACAAAAAGGGATGAACGGATGGCGGGCCGTGCTGGCGGAATCCGCCCAGGAAAAGGAGCAGCCCATCGATTTTCATATGGAAGTGATGTCTGTTTCGGCAGTGCGGCAGCGGCAGAAGCGGGTCTTTCTGTACCATACCCATACCTTCGAGGCATATGAAATCGACCCGGAAAACAAATATGACCAGACGGAAAAGTGGCGTACAGCGGATCAGCGCTGCAATGTCGTCCGGATCGGGGAAGAAATGAAAACACTGCTGCAGAATGCCGGGGTTTTCGTCACCCACGATACGAGCGACTACGAATCCCCCCGCCTTTCATCCGCTTACGCGCGTTCGCTGGAAGGCCTTAAAAAAGCGGCGGAGGACGGCTATGACCTCTATATCGACCTGCACCGTGATTCTTATTCCAAAGGCAATGGGCCCAACACCGTGACCGTGGACAGCAGCGAAACCGCCCGTCTGCTCATTCTCATTGGCCAGGGTACAGGCAGCAGCCTGGACGATAAACCCGATTGGGAAGCAAACCAGCGCGCAGCGCAGATCATTTCTGACGCATTAAACGAACGGACGGACGGGCTGTGCCGCGGCGTATCCCTGAAATCGGGGCGGTATAACCAGCAAGCCGCCACGCCGTGCATTCTGATCGAAGTTGGAAACAACAAAAACATTCTGCCGGAAGCAATCGCGGCGGCGGAGCCGCTGGCCCGGGCGATTTGCAGATACCTTGACACGCTTGATTAAATTTGCTTCCTGCTTCCTTTTATGATATACTGTCGCTGAAAGGAAGTGCCGAGGGGTGAAACGGTTCTGCGTTCGGGAAATGCGGCGGGAATACATCGGCGTGACGCGATTGTATGTGGCGTCCACGGTCATTTTTCTGCTTTTGTTCGCATTCATGGGCGTAGGGATGTATGTGAGGCAAACGGACATGCGGTTCAGGATCCTCCTGATGGGACTGGACCTTTTTACGGTATTTGCTTTCTTCGGGCTGCATCTGGTTTTGACCGATGAAAAGCGATTGCTTCGAAAAACGCCCTTTGGACAATCCGTGAGCGCCTTGGGCAATCCGGAGGAAACCATGCATGAGATCGACGGCAGCGCCGAGAAACGCTGTGAGCGTTTTATTTCTTTCGCTTTGCTCAATGACTGGCTGATCATATATTACATGAACGGATGGAAATATGACGCGAAAAGGGTCTGCGCTCTGCCGATTCCGCGAGGAGCGATCCGCAGGGCGGACATTCTGCCCGAATACTCCGCGCAAGATCCGGAGAGGAAAAGCGTCCGCCTCCTATGTGAAGATGGCGGAACCCGGGGTTTTTATCTGTACCGGCAGCAGGAATGGGATGCTCTGCATATCTGGCTTAAGGAACAGGAGAAAACAGCAGTATGAATGAAGAGGCAAAAAGTCTTCCCAATGCGCCCATCGGTATGTTCGACAGCGGCGTCGGCGGCATCAGCGTGCTGCGGGAAGCGGTGCGGCTGCTTCCGAATGAACGCTTCATATTCTACGGAGATACAAAGCACGCCCCTTACGGCACCAAGTCCAAAGAGAATGTGCTGGCGTTATCCAGGAATGTGGTCAAAGAATTGCTGAATCTGGGCGTGAAGGCAATCGTGATCGCCTGCAACACAGCCACCAGCGCAGCGGCTGCGGATTTGCGCAGGGAGTATCCATCGCTTCCGATCATTGCCATGGAACCGGCGCTCAAACCGGCATCTATGCTGCATCAAGACGGTGTGGTGCTTTCCCTGGCGACCCCCGGCACCATCGCCGGTGAAAAATACGCGCATCTGTATGCCCTCTACGGCAAAGGCGTCATTTCGCTTCCCTGCCCCGGGCTGATGGAATTTGTGGAACGGGGAGAACTATCCGGGCCTGCGCTGAACACTTATTTTGACGGTCTGTTCGCGCCTTACGCCAAGGAAAAAGTGGAAGCAGTCGTGTTGGGCTGCACGCATTATTCTTTCCTCAAAAAGAGCATTGCCGCTTATTTCCCCTGCGTACCGTTGCTGGACGGAAACGAGGGCACCGTGCGGCAATTGCGCCGGCGGCTGGAGGCGCAGGGGCTGCTGGCTCCGAAGGATGAAAAAGGCGGAGTGGAGCTGCTTTCTTCCGGCGGTGAAGAGCCGATTGCCCGGATGAAAGCGCTGCTGGACGCCGACCTGTGATTCGCGTTCTTTTTTTCTAATTCATGACACACAAATTTCAATAAGCAGTTGATTTTTTTACAGAAACAAGTTAAAATGAGTATGGAACGCCGAAGACAAAGGAGGAACAGGCCGGGATGGAACAAAACTATGTGTTCATGACCGACAGCGACAGCGATCTGCATTACTCCATCGCTGACGAAAAGCATATCCCCGTGGTTTATATGCCCTATACGCTGGACGGAAAGGAATACCTGGACGACAATGGGCGCGCCGGTGTGGAAAAGGAGTTTTTCCGCAGGATGCGGGATGGCGCGAGTCCCAATACTTCCCTACTGCCTACGGAAACATACTTCGATTATTTCGAACCGATTCTGAAAGAAAAGGATCTGCTTTTTATTGCCTTTTCTTCGCAGATGAGTTCTACGATCAATAATATATACGAAGCCAGGGAACAACTGCTGAAAAAGTATCCCCAGCGTAAATTCACGGTGGTGGATACGCTGAGTATTTCCGGCCCGATGACCATGCTGCTGCTGGGCGCCCACGCGCTGTACGAACAGGGCAAATCCATGGATGAAGTGGAAAAATGGCTGCTGGACAACCGGATGCGTTCCCACGCCTGGCTGACGGTGGGGGATCTTAAATACCTGGCCCGTGGCGGACGTATTTCCTCCACCAGCGCGCTCTTTGGCTCCGTACTGGATATTAAACCGATTATCTGCATGGGCAAGGGCGGCAAGCTCGACCCGGTGGAAAAGGTGCAGGGCAGAAAAAAGGCGCTGCGCGCCATCGTGGATCATACTGCTGAAAACATCGAACATCCAGAAACGCAGACGATACTGATTCTTCACGGCGATGTGATTGACGAAGCGGAAAAGCTGGCCGAAATGCTGCGTCAGCGCATCCCGCAAATCAACGGCATCCGCATTCAGATTATCGGCCCGGTGATCGGCACCCACTGCGGCCCGGGCACGCTGGCCTGCTGTTTTATGGGCAAGGAACGGAAAATCTGATTATACCTGCTGTCGCTCCCTTCTTTCTTCGGAAAGGAGGGTTTTTTACATTTTTCAACGTTGACAAATACAGGTCTTCTGATTAGAATAAAATAGAATCAGGTTTGTTTATCTCAGAAAGAGGAAAAGAGCATGCCAGATAACCATCGTGAAGATCAAGCGCCGATGCGGCCCCGCTATCCGGAAGGAGTCGAGCCGCCGGCGATCCGGCGGTTTACAGGGGACCGAGCGCCCTATCCCGATCAGGTTTATCAGCCCCAGGCACGGCCTCAGGCTGCTGCGGCAAAAAAAACGCAGAAATGGGCCCAGGGAGGCACGGAACGCAGAACACGGCATACGGCTATATGGGCACTGGCGGCATTCGTCGCTTTCGCAGCGCTTTGCCTGCTGGGATTTTACGTGACTTCTCTTTACCAGGCATATCCTCTTTTTCGGCAAAAAGCAGCAATTTTGGCCGCGGATACCTTTTCGCAGGGGATCTGGGTGGATGGCGTCCATATCGGCGGCATGACGCGCGCTGAAGCTGAAAGCGTCCTGAACAGCCAGGCGCAGCAAACTGACGCTTCGCTGTGGATCAGGCTGCATGTGGACGGGCAAGCCTGGACGGTAACGCCCAATGAGGTGCCTTTGCGCAGGAATGTTTCAGCAGTGCTCGATACGGCTTACGCAATCGGACGCCAGGGCTCCAGAGAAACGATCGGCACGAAAACCACCCCGTTTGATTATCGCTACGCACATCTGTATCACACCGCTTCCACGCGGGTCAATTTGTATACTTCCGTGACGTATGACCCGGAAAACGTATGGTCCTTCGTGCGCAAAGTGGAGGAGCGGGTAAACAAAACCGCGCAGGACGCGCAGGTGGCAACATTTGATTTTTCTTCCCGTTCTTTTTCATTTACGGAAGAACGCCAGGGCGCGAAGCTGGACGCGGAGGATCTGTACCGGAGGATCACGAACGCGCTGGACAGGCATGAATACACGGCAACGATCACAGCGTCTGCGATCCCGGTCCTGCCGCAGGTGACCAGGGTAGAACTGATGAACACCTTCACCTGCGTGTCCACTTTCAAAACCAGCATGACGGGCAATGAAAAACGCAACACCAACCTGATCCTGGCCGCAAGGGCAATCAACGGCACGGTGCTTATGCCGGGGGAAACGTTTTCGTTCAATGAGGCGACAGGCCAGCGGACATCCGAAAAGGGCTATCAGCCTGCTGCGGCTATTGCGGGAGGCGCTACGATCGAAGAGGTGGGCGGCGGCGTGTGCCAAGTGTCAAGCACGCTCTTCAACGCTGCCGCGCTGGCCAATCTTACCATCGTGGAAAGATCGCCTCACGCTTGGCCCAGCAGCTATGTGGACGCAGGCAGGGATGCCACGGTCAACTGGCCTGACCTGGATTTCAAATTCCGCAACGATAAAAACACGCCGGTTTTTCTGGTGGCTTACTGTCAGAACGGTAGTTGCAGCGTGGAGATATACGGCGCCGCCCTGGACGCCGGCATGACCATTGATTTGCTTACGAAAGTCGTGTCCGTTACTGAACCGCCGGAAATGGCGCTGTATGAAAACAATCCTTCCCTACCGCACGGAACGACGCAGGAAAAAATCAAAGCGCGGACGGGGTATGACGTGGAGACCTATCAGGTCTTCCGCCAGAATGGGAAGGAAATCAAACGGCAGCTGCTGTGCGTTTCCCATTATCCCATGGCGCAGCAGGTCATAGAGTATAACTGAGAGCAAAGGAGAAAACGTACGATGCTGAAGGGCGACCTAAAAAAACAGGCGATTATCGATACCGCTGAAAAACTGTTTTTTGAAAAAGGATATGTGAAAACAACCATTCAGGATTTTCTGGAAGCACTGGATTGCAGCAAGGGCAGCTTTTACCATCATTTTGATTCCAAACTGCAGGTGCTCACGGAGCTATGCCGTCAGAAAGCGTCGGCTGGTTATGTGAAATATCAGCTTCAGCATTACAGCCAGCCGCTGGATCAGCTGAACAGCCTGATATACTGCGCCATGCCGTTCCGGGAGAACGAAGAAAAGACCCTGGCCCTGCTGATTCCTTTGACCGGAATGGCGGACGGGAAGCTGGTATTGGACGCGATCCTGGATGCCCAGAAGGAAGAGTTTTTTCCTGAAATGCGGCGCTTGCTGGAACTGCTCAAGGCAAAAGGCGACGTGTATTATACGCTGCCCATGCTGCCTGAAATTCTGTGGGATGCCTATTCCGCCGTTTACCGCCGTTTGATGAAGGAAGCGATCTCCATCCGCCAGGGCGGTTCCACCGGAACGGCGGTACAGCTGATAGAAGCGGAACGTTTCCTCTGGGAACGGCTGCTGGACGCGCCTTTCGGTTCGATTGAGCTCATCCGCGCAGATGAAGCGCTCCTGACCATCAGCCATGCCATTTCAAGAATCAAGCGCATCGAAAACAATGAATAAGAAAAAACCGCCGGAATACCGGCGGCTCAATCCTTTCAGCGGTGTGGCGGATTATTCTTGAGCGGGAGCGCCAACGGGGCAGGTTTCAGCGCAAACGCCGCATTCAATGCACTTATCGGCATCGATGATGTACTTGCCGTCGCCTTCAGAAATCGCTTCCTGGGGGCATTCCGCAGCGCAGGCGCCGCAAGCGATGCATTCGTCAGAAATCTTGTAAGCCATATAATTGCACCTCCATGATTGATCGTGTTTTCACGTCATGTGTATCATATCATTATCTGAAAAACATTGCAAGTACGGAAAGATATATTTGTATTATTTGCATAAAATGTATATATAGTATTCATATATTATTATCATTAGTATCCGCTTACTAATGGAGTTTTCTTTTGCTTTCATGTAAATTACGGTTATGAATAGACCAATAGAGACAAAAAATAAGACAGAATAACACCCGGCTTTTTGTCTGATATAGACTACTGATACAGATCAGGGTTTTCCAGTTGATTCATCGCGTCGATTTGGGACTTTCTGAGCAGCGTTGTGCATTTGGAGCAAGGCGTCAGTTTGGCAAAATCCCCTTCCTCCAATTCTCCGTAGGTGAAGGGTGTCAAAGGGAGGTAACGGTCCCGCACGCCTGGGCAATACTGATTTTCATGATAATACTTGCCGCCAACAGGATTATAGTAAAGCTCATAATCATCCGCTACGGGATAAGGGCGGATGCGGCCTGTATCGTCCCAGATGAGCACTTTGGTGTTTTTGGTGATATGGTCCCACAGCCACTTGATATTCTGTCCGTTCTCGTTCGCGGCCTTCTGCACGCGGATGCAGCCGTGGCTGGCCTTTCTTCCCAAAAACTTGAGGGTAGAGGAGTAGTCGCGGCGGGAAGGTTCTGTATCGTTGTTTCCAATATAAGGCACCTCATGAATGGCGCAGCCGCCATTGATGCGCATCCCGTAAGCGCACCAGAGGTTTCCCGCTGGAAAACCGCCCATTTTGCTGATCATTACGTATTCGCCGGAAGGCGTTTCGTTCCAGGACTGGGTCGCGTTATTAAGGCCGGTGGACACCAGCAGTGTGCCGATACACTTGCCTTCGGAGAAGATATACAAAGTTTGGTTCAGCTTATCGATCAGCAGGGCGTAGTCTGTCTTTGGCGTAACAGTACGCAGCAGGGAGGTTTTTACATAGCCCTGGATCAGGTCGTCCGTCACACCGTAGCCTCGGCGGCTTGCGCAGTCGGGGCCGTAGGAGGAATTGTAGGCTTCCACCAGTGTCCAGCCGTTGTCCAGGGTTTCAAGGACATGCACGCCTTGGGAGGCGTAGGTGATTTCTCCCACCACGTTGTCTTTTTTCTGAGAATCATCCGGCGTTTTCCGCAGGCGATAAACCAGCGTCTGGTTGCCGTCGATCACCGTCATGGGCTGCATCATGATTTCCCACAAGGCCGCTTCGTTCAGATCACCGATGGGATATGTCCAGTAATTGTTTTCATTCTCCTTTGGCGTGTTTGCGGTTGGGAGGATTGTCCGGGCCGGCATTTTTTGCGCGGAGGCAGCCGTATAAATCAGCGTCAGCTGCATTTGCCTGGCTGTGCTGGAAAAGCCTTCGCCGTTTGTAAGAACAAATTGAAGGGTATAAACGCCGGAGCCCAGGAAAGCACCGCCGACGGAACAGTTCCATTGCAATTCTGTTTCACCGGCTTGAACAGGCGCTGCCATAGCCTCCTGCCATGCGCCGCTTTCATCCCTGACCCGAAGACTCAATGTTCCTTCCTCGTTGGCGGTTACGGCGAAAGCCCAGTCGCCGCCGCATTCCGCGCTGTCATCCGCGGCAATGTTCAGGATGCGCGGGCTGGGCTGGCCGATCCTGACAGGGCGGCTGACTTCGCGCTCGGAAATGCTGATGGACAGGGAATAATCGCCTGCCGCGATGGGTTCCCCATCGGTGTCCATTCCGTCCCAGGTCAGATGGTTTTCACCTTCCGACACTGCGATGGAGTCACGGATCGTAACGGCAGCTTGGCCGTCAGAATCTTTTAATATTAAAACGCCTTTTCCTGTCAGCGGTGAATAAAAACTGACACGCTCCACTTTCCCTGGGTAGATGACGTCCGGAGCAACGGTAAAGGCCAATTCCTCCGCCATCGCCATACATGGAAGCAGGAAAAAAAGGAAAATTAGAAGAAAAGCCTGTCTGCGGTTCATTTCAAAGCTCCTTGGAATAGAAAAAATGATTGGAAACACGCTTATCTTGGCATGTTTCCCCAAGGATGTCAAGCTCAATTTGTAACAAAAATGTAAATCTTTTATAATTGTTTTGCCTTTTTTTCCAACCGCTGATATAATGTTCAACAGCAGAGAGACAACCGCCCTGCTCCTGAAATTTCAAAAGCTGCCTGAGGTAATGTATCTATGTTAAAGAAAATTGCGCTGTTCATTGCGATCCTGAGCCTGGTCGCCTCTGTCAATGCCGGCTTTTCTGAACGCAGAAAAAACCTGATTTCTCCGGAAAACCTGCATACGCTGGTAGATGACAGCTTCTTTGTGAATATTATCGACCTGCGCAGCAAGGAAAAATACGACGCGGGGCATATCCCGCAGGCTGTCTGTTTTCCGTTGAACGAGCTGAAATCAATGATTCAGGATCTTATTGACAACGGGTTTTCCGTGGTGACATCGCAGGTGATCGTATACGGCGAAACGGAGCAGGAGGGGATTGACGGAGCCGAGATCCTTGTCAGCTTCGGTTTTACGAACGTCTGGCGCCTGGAAAGCATCGACATCTGGGGCGGCGTCATTGTTTCTACGGAAGATGAAATGCGCCCGCTGAACAATCTGAACACGATTGACCTGTACGGAAACAAAGTGGATTCCAACGTTTTAAGCGGACACAAGCTGACGCTGATTAACATCTGGGCGACATATTACTCCGCGTGTATGGAAGAAATCACGGTGCTTGGACAACTGGCCAGGGAAATGGAACAGGAAGGCGTGCAGGTCATCGGACTGCTCAGCGATGTTGTGGGAGCAACGTTCGAGCCGGATCCCGATGTGCTGAGCTACGCGAAGGAGATCCTTGAAAACGCGCAGGCGGATTATATCAATCTCGTTCCGTCCAAGGACATCTATATCAAAGTGATCGGCCAGATTACCGCGATCCCGACTTCGTTCTTTGTGGATGAAAGCGGGATGGTCGTTGGCCGCGTATATCCGGGAGCTTACTCCTACGACGAATGGAAATCGTTTATTCTGGAAACCTTGCATCAATTGTAATCATGCCGGCCAAACGCTGGGAAAGCTTCGGGGAAGTTGATTTCTCCGAAGTTTTTTCATGCTTTAATCGGAAAACAGGGTATGGGAAACGAAAAGAACGACATTATTCCTGGTAAAGTATAAATCGGGCTTCACGGCGCTTGACAATCATGCCAAATAAGTATAAAATTTGAAAGAAATTAGGTTTTTCCCATCTTTGGAAAAGTGGTTGATTGTTGCTTTTTCAGAACCAAAAGCCGGAAAAAGCGGATAAAACCTGATTCGGCAAAGTATTGCCATAATGATCGGATCATCCGGCACGGACGGAAAGAAAGCGCATGTATCATGTTTAGTTTAACACCAAGACAGGACGGCGCTTTCAAAAGCGGGAAGGAAACCATTTTGAACGCTGATGATAGAAAGGACGTAAAGGCTGCGTTCGAAGCGGTTCACGCTCTGAAAGGCGCTGTCGGCAATCTGTCCCTTACGCCTCTTTATCCGTCGCTCTGCGAAATGACAGAATTGGTTCACGCCGCTCAGACCACGCCCGATACAGACGCCGTTTATTCCCGGATATGCCGGGCTTCGGATCAGTTCCAGACATTAACGGATTAACCTGCTTGCATCACCTGCCAGCGCTTTGTAGAGGAGATACGAATGGAACACATCGTTCAAATCAGATTATTGGGAGATTTTGACATTCTGGTCAACGGAGTACGTCAGGACAATCTTGCTGCAAAAAGCAGAAAAGGCGTTAGCCTGATGGAATACCTGATTCTTCAGCGGGGGCGGCCGGTGCCGGTTCAGCGCCTGATTCGTGAGCTTTGGAACGGCAAACGCTATGAAAGCCCGGAAAGCGCGCTTAAGACCATGGTAAGCCGGTTCCGTGCATTGCTCAACAGCATTTATCCCGGACTTGGCGGATGCATCGTATCTGAACAGGGCGCTTATCGGTGGATCAGCGGCGCAACGGTGCATGTGGACGTTCTGGATATGCTGGAGCTGCTTGAAAGTGTGCACGCCGATTCTACCAGAGAAGAACGGATCAAATGCTATCAGCGGGTGCTGGAACTGTATCAGGGCGATTTGTTTCAGACGGGGGATATCTGCAACAGCGCGATGCAGGTGAGTTGGCTTCATCGGGAATTTCTTCACGCCATGTACGCATGGATTGAGCTTTTGAAGGAAACAGAAGAGTACGAGGAAATCTGCAACATATGCCGGAAAGCAAGCCAGGTGGACGAACTGGACGAGCAGCTGCATATCGAATTGATCCGGGCAATGGTGAAGATGAATTATACCTCCGAAGCGATCAAGGAGTATAAGCATGTTCCACATATTGAGCAGATGCTTCCGGAAACAGGGCTTGAGAAGAATATCAGCAAGGATTATCAGCAGTTAATGCACACCGGTGATTTGGTCACCCAAAGGCTGAACATGATCCGCGAGGAATTGATGAACGAAGGCACGGAGCAGGCGGGCCCGTTTTTTTGTGATTACAATGCATTCAAAGAATTTTGCTGTATCCAGAGACGCACAATGGAACGGCTTGGGTCGACCATGTTTCTGGGCATCATAATGATCAGCAATTCGGAAGACACAATCAGTTCAGTTGCCAGGGAAAGCGCTATGGCTGCGCTATGCGAAATCATCCGGGATAACTTACGGAAAGGAGACATCGTCACCCGCGTTGCTCCCGTCATTATTGCCATGCTTCTGCCAACGGTAAGCTATAACAGCGGTGGAATGGTCATAGATCGGATCGAAAAACTGTTCTACGAAGAATTTCCCAGCAGGGCGATTATTCTCAGCTCCCGCATTGCTCCTCTGGGCGGCAGTATCACGGAACAGAAATAAATAAAAGCATCGACAGCCGAAGAAGGAAGAACGTGAACCGTGGTGAGACGAAAAATCCTTCTGTATGCGCTTTTGGTGCTTACAGCCGCCGGCATGATCATCATGGCGGGCACAGCCTTTGGTGATGCGAAATGGCCGCAGTCAAGCGAAAGCGGAGAAAAGACCAGCAGCAAACTGAAAGTGGATGTTGGCAATGCCAGCGAGGGATACTTTATGGCAGCCGTCACTTCAAAGAGCAAGCATAAAATGAAGCTGCGCGTGGAAAAAGACGGGACTACACTGACCTACGATCTGAATATATCCGGTACATACGAGGTGTTTCCGTTCCAGCTGGGCAGCGGTTCTTATGAGTTGTCTTTATGGGAAAACGTGTCCGGGAAAAAGTATTCGGCAGCCGGAAAGATCAAAGTGAATGTTAAGCTCAAGCGAGAGGACGGGGCTTTCCTATATCCAAACCAATATGTGAATTACCGGAAGAACGACCAGGTGGTCGGGATGTCGCTCAAGGTATGCAGGGATAAAGAAGGCAAGGAAGCGTATACGGCCATCAAGCAATACATTGTCGAAAACTTCCGCTATGACTATATCAAGGCGGCGACGATCCAGCCCAGCGAGCTTCCGGATATTGAAAGCTGTTTTTCTTCCAAGAGCGGGGTGTGCCAGGATCTTTCCGCGGTGATGGTCAGCATGCTGAGGGTGCAGGGGATCCCCGCGCGCCTGGTGATCGGTTATGCGGATAAGATCTATCATGCCTGGGTCGTAACCGAGGTTGAAGGAAAAAAATACTGTTTGATCCGCAGCCGCTGTAAATCATACGAAAAACGCGTCAAATTATTCCGTAGAGCGTTATTACTGACAGGCGGAAATAACGATGCCCAAGAAGAATCATAATGGCCTTTCCTCCGCGGAATTAAGCAATTTCTGCGGTCAGGTGGCATTGATCCTGGAAGCCGGCCTTCCGCTGTATGACGGTATGGAAACCTTGGCCGGGGCTGATAAAGGCAGTGAAAACGCCGATATTTATGAATCAGCCAGCAAGGGCGTTACGGAAAAAGGCTCCCTGTATGACGCGCTGAAGGAAGACGAACGCTGGCCCAAATATCTGGTGGAGATGGTTGGCATCGGCGAACGTTCAGGCCAATTGGACAAAGTAATGCGCGGGCTTGAGGTTTACTATGCCCGTGAGGACCACATCCGCTCTTCCATCGTCGGCGCAGTGACGTATCCCATGGTGCTGGGAGTTATGCTGATCGTGATCGTGCTGATCCTGCTGTGGAAGGTGCTCCCTGTGTTCCGCAGGGTATTGGCTTCCATGGGCGTCGGAATGACCGAGTCCGGCAGCATGCTGATGCAGCTTGGCGTTTCTGTGGGATGGATCGTGCTGGCGCTGGTGGCGATCATCGTGGTGCTGGTGATTGTCGGCATCGTTTTGATGCGCACCAAGTATAAGGATAAGGTCATGCAGTTTGTGAAGCTCGTGTTCCCGTCCATCAATAAGGTGAATAGCCAATTATCCGCCTCCCGCGTGGCCAGCGTGCTTTCCATGATGCTCTCGGGCGGCTTCCCCATGGATGAAGCGCTGGAAATGACCGCACATGTGCTGACAGACCGTGTGGCTGCCGAAAAGGTGGAAAGCATCCGCAAGTCTCTGAATGAAGGCAGCACCTTTGCGGAATCCGTCACAAATGCACAGCTTTTCCATGATCTGCATAACCGCATGGTGGCGATGGGCAGCGCCACCGGGCGTGAAGACCAGGTGCTTTCCAAACTGGCTGACCTGTATGAAGAACAGGTGGAGGACGGCATCACCCGCCTGGTGGCGATCATCGAGCCTTCGCTGGTAGCAATGCTGTCCATCGTTATTGGCGCTGTGCTTCTGTCCGTCATGCTGCCGATGGCCGGTATCCTGTCCAGCCTGTAATCAACGATTCAGCATGCTTTCCGCACAGACAGGACAAAAAGGGGGAGCCTATGAATCGAAAGGACATCACGAAAATAGTTGCCATTGTAGCGGTTCTTGCGCTGGCTGTGCTCCTAGTGAACCGGATCGATACGGCGCACGAAACCGCAGAAACGGAAATTGTCCGGGATGCAATAAAGAATGCTGCCATCACCTGTTATGCCGTGGAAGGCGCGTATCCTGATGACATTTCTTATTTGCGGGAAAACTACCATCTGGCATACGATACAAACAGATACATGGTCACATACGACGCCTTTGCATCCAATATGATCCCCGATATCTTTGTTACGGAAAGAAACACAGAAAAGGGGGATGAAGCGTTTTGATCTCAAAAAAGCCTCCATCTCATGCCATTTCCGGCGTGTTCGTATTTTTGGTGCTGGGCATTTTCGCGGTGTTTTCCACAGTCATGGTGCTGCTGGGCGCGCGCGTCTAAAAAGCACGGCGGACCGGGCAGCCGAGCATAACGCCTATCGAATCGGTATGGCGTATATCCGCAGCATGGTACGCGGCAGCGATATGGATCAGTGCATCCATGTGGAAAACTTGGACGGTATCCCAGCTGTATCCATGAGAAACGTTTATGACGGAGACACATATGTGACACACCTGTATGTCTACGACGGCAAGCTGCGGGAATGGTTTGCCGAAGAATCGGAAGCATTTGCCCCCGAATTTGGCGAATCGGTCTGCGCCATGGATGAAATGAACGCGGAAATAACGGGACAGCTGCTGCATGTAGCGTTGCGCGCCCAGGATACCTGGACGACAGTGGAAATTGCGCTGCGTTCTGAGGTGATAGAATGAAATCAGGGAGCCGCAGCAATGCGCTGCTTGTAGAGCTTTTGATCGTGGTGATGTTTTTCATGCTGTCGTCCACGGTGCTGCTGGATTTATACGCTACCGCCAGGAACCAGAGCGTGAGGGCCGGTTTGCTGACGACTGCGCTGAACGAATCCCAGAACGTTGCCGACCGGCTGTATACCGCCGACGACGCCGAAGCCGCACTGCGGGAAATGGGCTTTGAACAGCGGGAAGGGGATTGGTACCGGGCAGGCGGCACCTATTACGGTATCATCGTCATGGATTCCTCCGGCACGATGGGTCCCGGATACATGCGGCGGTATATGGTCGCCCCGATGGAAGATGAAAATACGTTCCTTTTCCAGCTGGAAGTGGAGCGGTATGAGGAGGCGCAGCCGTGAAACAGAAAAGCAGCATCAGCTTCGGCCCCGGCGCGGCGTCCCTGCTGCTGATCTTCGTGGTGCTGGCCATGAGCGTGCTGGGCATGCTGTCGCTGATGAACAGCAGAAACGACGTGCGGTTGAGCGAAAGAAGTGTATCGGTGATGGAAGCGGTGTATTTCCTGAACGCAAAGGCAGAGGAGAGCCGGGCGCGGGCGGATGCAGTGCTTTGTGAATTGGCGCAGAAAGCAGACAGCACGGAAACCTATCTGTCTTTTGCGAAAGAAGCATTTACGGGTGAGATGAAATTGAAGGGGAATGTGCTTTCCTGGAATGAGACGGACGGATTCCGCACCATTCACTGCGCTTTGGAATTACTGCCTTTGAACGCCGGGGAAAGAACGCGCTGGGTTCAGCATACGCTGATCGTCAAGACGGCGGAATCATCTGGCGAAAATGAATCGGACACGTTTTATGGCGATGGCGTTGACTGGGAATCAGCAGAGACGGAAGAAGCGTGGATAATCGATGATTGAATTATTGAAAAAAGCCGCACAGCTGGGCGGCGCGGATGTTTTTGTCATTCCCGGCGCGGCGGTTTCAGTGAAGGTAAACAATTCTCTGGTAAAGCTGACGGACAGTATCATGCTGCCCCCTGACACAGAAAAACTGGTGCAGCAGATGTATGATATTGCGCGCAGGGACATCAGGCATCTGAATCAGGCAGGGGATGACGACTTCTCTTTTGCCATCAAGGAAGTGAGCCGATTTCGCTGCAACGCGTATAAGCAGCGCGGTTCAATGGCGGCGATCTGCCGTATCGTAAATTTTGAATTGCCGGATCCCAAGGATATGCATATTCCAGACATCGTGATGTCCCTGTTTGAGATGCGCAGCGGCATGATCCTTGTAACAGGGCCTGCGGGCAGCGGCAAGAGCACTACCCTGGCATGCCTCGTCAACAAAATCAACGAAACGCGGGAAGGCCATATCGTTACAATCGAAGACCCTATCGAATATCTGCACCGCCACAAAAAATCCCTGGTGAGCCAGCGCGAAGTGCCAAACGACGCCGCCACATTCAGCCGCGCTCTCCGTGCCTCGCTGCGTCAGGCTCCCGATGTGATCATGCTTGGCGAAATGCGCGACCTGGACACGATCCGGACTGCCATCACCGCTTCTGAAACCGGCCATTTGCTTCTGTCTTCTCTGCATACGATCGGCGCGGCAAAAACGGTTGACCGTATTATTGACACGTTCCCGGCTGAACAGCAGACTCAGATCCGCGTGCAGCTCTCCATGGTGCTGAAGGCTGTCGTTTCCCAACGCCTGATTCCCACAGTGGATGGAAAACGCATACCGGTGTTTGAAGTAATGACGGTGAACCCGGCTATTCAGAATATGATCCGCGACGGACGCACGCATCAGATTGACAACGTGATTTACGGCGGCAGCGATAAAACCATGCTGTCCATGGATGCCGAGCTGGCGCGCTTGGTTCGCGAAAAACGAATTACCCGCGATATCGCGATCATTTATGCCGCGAACCCGGAAACACTCTCCAAACGCATCTGATTACAAAAAGCCGTATTGGACGAAAGGGTCCATACGGTTTTTTCTTGGGTTTTACAGCGCGTATTGCTCAATTGCTTTCGCAAAACCGCAGTTGTTGTTGGTGTCGGTGATGTATTTCGCGGCTGCTTTTGCTTCCGCGCAGCCGTTTTCCATAGCGACTCCATACCCGGCGGCACGAAGCATCGGGATGTCGTTGCCCTCATCGCCGATCGCCATGACCTGGGACAGCGGTATTTTCAGGGAATCTGCAAGCGTCCTGACCCCTACGCCCTTGTCAACGCCAAGCGGCATGACTTCCACGTTATTTGTGGAGGACTGTGTCAGGTCAATGCCCGGAATCCCGCTCAGCGCTTCCCGAACAAGCGGCAGCGGAACGTTGTCGCGTACAAAAAACTTATGCGTGATACCGCATTCGGCCAGCGCCGCCGCTTCTTTGGGACCGTAGCAGTAGGTGAAGCCCAAGGCGCGTATGCGGTCGCTGAAGGATAGTTCAGAATGGTGCTTCAGCGTATCACGGCTGGTACAGATAGCCTTCGCAGCGAACATGAAGTAGTCCGATCCCAGGCGGATCAGCTGTTCCAGTACGCGCAGGGCGGATTCCGGGGCGATACTGGTTTCTGACAGCCGGTTCAGATTTTCGTCGATGATGTCCGCGCCGTTCGTGCCGATGATGGGGCAGCGAAGGCCGTAATCTTCCAAAAGCACGTATACGTTCTCCGGAAACCGTCCCGAAGAAATGGCGACAGGAATGCCTTTTTCCCGCGCCGCGTGGATAGCCCGCAGATTCCTTTCCGGTATTTGCAGCCGGCTGTCCAGCAGCGTGCCGTCTATATCGGTAGCGATTAAACGGATGGGATTGGGTGTCATGAGTCAGCCGCTCCTTCTCAGATAGGTATATACCCGGTCTTTGTAAACCGGACAGTTTCATTATAGCGTAGTTTTTCATATCCGGCAATGCTTTCCCCGCTTTTTGGCGCATCAAGGCGCAGTTCGCCGGAATCCATATTTGACGGGCGGATAAAAATATGCTATAATATGTATTCAATCGATATGTTATTCCTGTAGGAGGTAGTTTCTTATGTCCGGACATTCCAAGTGGCACAATATTCAAGCGAAAAAAGGCAAGACTGACGCAGCCCGCGGCAAGATTTTCACGAAGATCGGCCGTGAAATCGCCATCGCCGTGCGTGAGGGCGGCTCCAATCCTGAATCCAACAGCAAATTGAAGGATATTATCGCCAAGGCCAAGGCCAATAATATGCCCAACGACAATATCCAGCGCAGTATCAAGAAGGCTGCCGGCGAAGGCACTGGCGCTACCTATGAAGAAATCACCTACGAAGGCTATGCTCCCGGCGGCGTGGCCATCATCGCCCGTTGCGTCACCGATAACCGCAACCGGACTTCTTCTGATGTTCGCCACATTTTTGATAAGCACGGCGGTTCCCTTGGCACCCCTGGCAGCGTGAGCTATATGTTCGACAATAAGGGACTGATCGTCATCGAAAAAGAGCCCGGCATGGACGAGGACGAAATGATGATGACCGCCCTGGATGCCGGTGCTGAGGACATGAAAACCCAGGAAGACGCCTTTGAAATCTACACCGCGCCCAATGACTTTTCCGCCGTTCGTGAATCTTTGGAAAAAGCCGGCTACGCTTTCCTGTCAGCGGACACCCAGATGATCCCCCAGAATACGGTTGCGCTGCCCGACGATGAAGCTATCGCCAAGGTGCAAAAGCTGCTGGATATGCTGGATGACAACGACGACGTGACCGAAGTATACCATAACGCTGAACTGCCCGAGGAAGAGGAAGAAGAGTAATACTTCAACCCTCTTTCCGCGTGAAGGAGAAACATGCGCGTTTATCTCTTGCGTGTTGCCGCATGCATTTGCCTGTGCGTTTTCCTGATGGGATACGCGCAGGTTTCTTTTGCGGATGACCTGACGTATACTGAAGCCTATTTTTCCCAAAAAGAAGGCTATTCCGGCGTCATCCAGGTGCCGGGCAAAGGCGCTATGCGCTACTATGCCCAAAACGACCCGTTGTGGAGCGATATGGCATATGAACAAGGCGAAACACAGAGCCGCCGTCCGTTCGGCGACGGCGGATGCGGGCCGACTGCCGGGGCGATGGCCATCGCTAATCTTGTGCCCGAAGGGGAACTGGGCAAAATCGCGCTTTACGCGAAAAAGGAATACGCGATCTGCCCCTGCTCCATCACAAAAGAAAAGTGTATACATACATATCACGCCCGGTATGTGCTTACATCCCAGCGGGATTTTACCCGCTTTCTTCCCTTGGTCTTAGGCGATTTTGCCATTGGAAACAATACCTTTGGCGTATCCGGCCGTGGCGCAGACAAGGGCACCAATTCCGGTTTTCTTTATCAGGTGGCGCAGGTGTACGGACTGAATGTAATGGCAACGACAGACAAGAATACCGCCTTCCAGGCGCTGAAAAACGGCTGTACCGTAGTAGGCCATGCTGCCCGGGGGGGAGCGTTCACCAACACGGGCCATTATGTGCTGATTGCCCACACGGACGACGAAAAAGTGTACGTTCTTGATCCTTTGGCCAGGGATTTCTATAAGACCAATCAGAGTAAAATCCTGGAAATTATACAGCCCGGTTTGGTAGCAATCAAGCATTCCGACTATGCGGCCACTGGGATCGGCTCTTACATGATTTTCAGCCGATAAGCGTTTTGCGCACAGAAAGAACCTTCGCCAGTTTACAAGCGAAGGTTCTTATGCTTCTAAGTTTTATTTGCTCAGATAGTCGTCGATGGCAGCGGCGGCGTTCTTGCCAGCGCCCATGGCGAGGATCACGGTGGCCGCACCGGTCACTGCATCGCCGCCTGCGTAAACACCGGTCCTGGAAGTGAGGCCCGTTTCTTCTTCGGCGATGATGCCTCCCCATTTCTGGGTTTCAAGCCCCTCGGTGGTGGACTTGATCAGCGGATTGGGACTGGTGCCCAGCGCCATGATGACGCAGTCCAGATCGAGCGAAAACTCGCTTCCTTCTTTCGGTACAGGACGGCGGCGGCCGGAAGCATCCGGTTCGCCAAGCTCCATTTCCTGGCACCGGACTGCGCTGGCCCAGCCCCGTTCATCGCCGATAATTTCCAGCGGGTTGGTGAGGAATTTGAATACGATCCCTTCTTCCATAGCGTGCTCCACTTCCTCACGGCGGGCAGGCAGCTCGACCTCGGTGCGGCGATAGATGATGGTCACGTCAGCGCCCAAACGCTTTGCGCAGCGGGCCGCGTCCATGGCCACGTTGCCGCCGCCTACAACGGCCACGTGCTTGCCATGCTGGATGGGGGTATCGCTGTTGGGCTTGTAGGCTTTCATCAGGTTGATGCGGGTCAGGAACTCATTGGCGGAGTATACGCCCTTCAAATTTTCCCCGGGAATGTTCATAAATTTGGGCAAGCCTGCGCCGGACCCGATGAAAACGGCCTCGAAGCCGTATTCCTGCATCAGCTCGTCAATGGTGATGGTCTTGCCGATCACCACGTTGGTTTCGATTTTTACACCCAGGTCAGCCAGCGTATCGATTTCCTTCTGCACGATGGCCTTGGGCAGGCGGAATTCGGGAATGCCATATACCAGCACACCGCCCGCCAGGTGCAGCGCTTCAAAGACGGTGACGTCATAGCCCTTTTTTGCCAGGTCGCCTGCGCAAGTCAGACCGGAAGGGCCGGAACCAATGACGGCAACCTTATGCCCGTTGGAAGCAGGTTTTACAGGCCGGTCGGTGCAATGCGCGTTGTGCCAGTCGGCAGCAAAGCGTTCCAGGCGGCCGATACCAACCGGCTCGCCCTTGATGCCGCGCACGCATTTGCTTTCGCACTGGCTTTCCTGGGGGCACACCCGCCCGCAAACAGCGGGCAGGGATGAAGATTCCGCAATGATCTGGTAAGCTGCCTCAAAATCGCCCTGCGCCATCTTTTGGATGAACTCGGGAATATGGATGCGAACCGGGCAGCCGGAAACGCAGGGATGATTTTTGCAATTCAGGCAGCGCTTTGCCTCGTCAATCGCTGTTTCGGCAGAGTAGCCCAGCGCAACTTCCATAAAATTCTGATTGCGCACTTCCGGCTGCTGGGAAGGCATGGGATTCTTTTGCATCGCCATATTGGGCATCTTATTTCGCCTCCTTGAACAGATTGCAGGCTTCTTCATAAGCATGGCGCTCGAAAGCCTGATAGGTGCGGCCCCGGGCCATGGCTTCGTCAAAGTCGATCTCGTGGCCGTCAAATTCCGGGCCGTCCACACAGGCAAACTTCGTTTTGCCGCCTACAGTCAGGCGGCAGCCGCCGCACATGCCGGTGCCGTCGATCATGATCGGATTCATGCTGGCAATTGTTTTCACACCGTATTGTTTGGTCAGCTGGCAAACAAACTTCATCATGATCAGCGGGCCGATCGTGATGACTTCATCATATTGCTCACCGGATTCGATCAGCTTTTTCAGGGCGTCCGTCACCAAGCCTTTTTCACCCCAGGAGCCGTCGTCGCTCATCCGAATGAACTTCGTGCTGGCAGCGGCGAATTCGTCTTCCAGAATCACCAAATCCTTATTGCGGAATCCCGCGATGGCGTGAACCTCCGCGCCCTGGTCATGCAGCTTTTTCGTCACGGGATACGCAATGGCGCAGCCTACGCCGCCGCCCACCACGGCGACTTTTTTCAACCCCTCGGTGCGGGTAGCCCGCCCCAAGGGCCCGACAAAATCATGGATAAAATCGCCTTCGTTGAGATGGTTCAGCTTTTCGGTCGTTGCGCCGACGATCTGAAAAATGATCGTCACGCTGCCTTTTTTCCGGTCAAAATCGGCTACCGTCAGGGGAATGCGTTCGCCCTCCGCGTCAACGCGCAGAATGATAAACTGTCCAGGCTCCGCTTTGCGGGCGACCAGCGGCGCGTCCACCTCCATCAGCGTAACTGTGGGATTCAGGCGTTTTTTTAACAGGATTTTATTCACAAACACATCCTCCTTGAAGCAAATTGTTCATCTCTGATATACGGCAGAATGAAGCCGTATTGAAGAATTATAACAGAAAAAGAAGGAAAACACCAGGAAATACAAAAGAAAAGCAATTTTTCTTTCGGTTTGCTTGACGAACGGGGTTTAAGGCGCTATCATGGCAAGGAAGAAACAAGCTGTTAGAAGGGAGATTCCCATGAAGCGTTCTTCCAGACAGGAAATCACGCGCACCACCGCCTACTCCGGCCTGCTGTTGGCCACAATGCTGGTGCTGGGTTATGTGGAAAGCCTGCTCCCCGCCGTGGCCGGGGTGCCGGGCATTAAGCTGGGCTTATCCAACAGCGTGCTGATTTTTGCCATCTATATGCTGAACTTGCCTGCGGCCTGGACGCTGATGGTGCTGAAGGTATTGCTCAGCGGTCTGCTTTTTGGCGGTTTCAACACCATCATGTACGCCATGGCAGGCGGCGTGCTGAGCATGCTGTTTATGTCCATCCTGAGCCGGTTTCAAAGCATCCACCCGATTACGGTGAGCATGGTTGGCGGCGTATCGCACAATATCGGGCAGGTGGCTATGGCCATGATCCTGCTGCATACAAGGCAGTTATTCTATTATATGGCGATCCTGATATTTGTCGGGATGGCCTGCGGCGCGCTTACCGGGGTGTGCGCGTCAAGCGTGATGAAGCATTTGAAAGCCATGAAGAAATAAGCATGATCTCCGTTTCTTCCGCATAGCCTGAATGGAAAGCGGGGGAGACGGAGATGGTTTTTTCTGCGGTTTTTGCCATTGTCAGCGCCATGGTTGGGGCGGGTTTTGCTTCCGGGCGGGAAATTATCACTTTTTTCAGCCGGTACGGGCCGCTCTCCTGGCTCCTGGTCATCTGGGCGGCGATCATGATGGGATGGCTTATACACGCTTATTTGAGTATAGCATCTGATGGTTCAAATCCTTTCTTTCGGTTTGTTGGAAAGCCTGTGATGCTTCTTATGTTTGCGGCCGCAGGCGGGGCAATGACAGCAGCGGCAGGTGAAGTGGCCGCACTGACATTGCCTGTTTTTCATGCCCGCATCATCGGATGCTTACTGACATTGGCCGCGGGCATTGTGATCTCAAGAAAAACCGTCAAAGCGCTGGGGATGATTGGAAGGATCCTGGTTCCGCTGATGCTGGTGGCGTTCTTTTTTTGTTTCCGCCTCTCTGCGAAAAGCAGTTGCGATGCACCGGCTGCAATTCCTTCCGTCTGGTTCGCGCTTTTTCAGCTGCTGGGCTACTGCGGGCTGAACGTGACGCTTTCTTCCGGCGTGATCCGTGAAGCGGGAACACAATGCAAAGATTGTCGCAAGTTGGTTGTATGGACCGGTATCTTGATCGGCATGCTGCTGTGCGCGGGCAACGCGGCGATGGTTTCCCATGCGGCGGCGATGGAAAACGAGCCGCTGCCTGTGGTGATGCTTCTAAGAAACTATCAGAAAACAGGATACTGTTTATCCGCTTCCGTATTGTATTTGGCTGTGTTTTCAACATTGACCGCCATCCTGCGCGCCATGCGGGAATTATTTCCTCAGGGCATGAAGCATCCCGGAGCCTGGTCTGGCCTCATGTGCGCAGTTTTTTCACTGCTGGGCTTTGATCTGCTTGTCCAATATGCATACGCAGCCCTTGGATGGATTGGGATTCTGCTGATCTTTTGGAAAAAACACATCAGGCATGGAACAAAACAGAAAGACGTTTCGTCTATTGGTAGGACACCGATGAAGAAGGAGATGACCGAATGATGAAGCTAAAAGATATTTTCTGCCTGTTTGCGGGCATCGCATTGTTAGCGCTGGCTTTTCTTTTAAAAGGGTGTGGCGAAGAAAGCGGCGATCTTGTGCAGAAGAAAAGTGCAATGAGCCATCGAAATGAGCAGGTATCGACTGATCATTCCGTTTATCCCTTGAATGATTGCAAGAAAAATCGGGAACAAGAATACCCTGCCATTGAAACGTTTTTCAACTAGGGGGTGTTCACACTACCCGAAAAGAGCTGATTCTGAGATGATTTTTCGTCAGGCAAGGCGCATTTCCGCAGGAATACTGGCGGTATTTCAAGGAAATGCAACGCAGCATGACGGAAAATCAACCAGAATTCAGCC
>JAFZOG010000051.1 GCA_017550745.1 Clostridia bacterium
CTCAAGTATCAGCGGGAACAAAGCCAATTCGTCCTCACAGGTTGTTTCCGCTACAGGAGTCCAGAGGACGAAGTCCTTTGGTGCAGGTGCACGAGGGCCGCAGAGGCCCTCGCCTCGTCGTTTCGTTTGTGACTTAAAGTGCTCTTTAGCACCCGACTGAATAGGTACAAATTATATGAAACGCAGTATCTTGCAGCGGCTGGTTCAGGCCGTGATCGTGCTGACGGGCGTAGTGCTTTTGACCTTCGTGATGCTCCGCATCGTGCCCGGCAATCCCATCGAAACCATGATGGGCGAACACGCCAACGCCGAAACCATTCAGCGCATGACAGCCGAAATGGGTCTGGATCAGCCGCTGTATATCCAATTCTTCCAATACGTGTCCTCCGCCGTGCGCGGGGACTTCGGCACCAGCTATTCCCTGGGGAAGCCAGTGTCCGAGCTGCTGGACAGGGCCTTTGTCAATACGCTGACACTGGCCCTGTTTGCCGCGCTGTTCGCCTGGATCGTGGGCATCGGCTGCGGCATATTGTCGGCTGTTAAAAAGAACCGGCTGCCGGACCGGCTGTTCATGGGCTTTTCCCTGCTGGGCATTTCCCTGCCGGTGTTCATGGCGGCCATGCTGCTGCAATACGTGTTCGCGTTCAGGCTCCGCTGGTTCCCCATCTCCGGGGCGGACGACTTGCGGGGCTTCATCCTGCCCGCCATCGCCCTGGGCTGGAACTCCGCCGGGCAGGTGGCGCAAATGACCCGCACCGCTCTCCTGGAAACCCTCGGGGACGACTATATCGACACGGCCCGCGCCAAGGGCCGGGGGCCCATGGGCGTGCTGGTGCTCCACGCGCTGCGCAACGCCATGCTGCCGGTCATGACCATGATGACGATTCAGCTTTCGGGCCTGCTTTCCGGCGCGGTGATCACCGAAACGGTGTTTTCCATCAACGGCGTGGGGCGGCTCATGGTGCAGGCCATTTCCGGGCGGGATATCCCTCTGCTGCAGGGCACTTCCCTGCTGGCCACCGGCGTGGTGATCCTGGGGAGCCTGGCGGCGGACTGCCTGTACGCGGTGCTGGATCCCCGTATCCGAAAGGAGGGCTGAGCCATGCTTCGCGCGAAACGGGAACAAATGAAAAAATTAGCCGATATCCGGCTGGAAAGCCAGATCGGCGAGGAAGAGCGCTTCTGGGATTTGATGCGCCGCATGGCCCGGGAAAACAAAACCGCCGTTCTTTCCTTTGCCGTCATCGTATTGATGATCCTGGCGGCGGTCTTCGCCCCGCTTTTGACCCCCTACACCGAAAAGCAGATGGATTTGATGAACCGCCTGTCCCCGCCTTCCGCCGCCCATCTGCTGGGCACGGACGAGGGCGGCAGGGACGTGCTGACCCGGCTGTTGTACGGGGCGAGGGTGTCCCTGCTGATCGGCGTGGTGCCCGCCTTGCTGAGCCTGATTTTAGGCGCGGCGCTGGGCGTCGTCGCCGGGTATCGGGGCGGGCTGCTGGACGCGGTGATCATGCGGATTGCTGATGTGACGTTGGCTTTCCCGTCCATGCTGCTGGCGATGGTGATCATGTATGCCCTGGGCGGCGGGATCATGAACGTGTTCCTGACGCTTACGCTGATGAACTGGGCCAACGTGGCAAGGGTCGTCCGCGCCCAGACGCTGAGCCTCAAAAACGGCGAGTTTGCGGAAGCGGCGCGGGTCATCGGCGTGTCCAGGGCGCGGATCATGCGGCGGCATATCCTGCCCAACTGCCTGCCCACGCTGCTGGTGCTGTTTACGCTGAATATCCCGGCTTCCATCCTGACGGAAAGCAGCCTGAGCTTTTTGGGGCTGGGCATCCAGGCCCCCAACGCTTCCTGGGGCCTGATGATCAATATGGGCAGGCAGTATCTGTACAGCGCGCCGTGGCTGTGCTTCGCTCCCGGCGCGGCGATCATGCTGATCGTGCTTTCCTTTAACTTCCTGGGGAACGGCCTGACGGACGTGCTGGACCCCCGGCAGAAGAAACAATGATGGAGGCGGCGATGGAACAAACGACACTCGAAGTCAGCCGCCTGACCGTCAGTTTCCAGACGGAAAAGGGCGTCATTCTGCCCGTGAACGACGTATCACTCACGGTGCCGGTCGGAAAAATCGTGGGCATCGTGGGCGAATCCGGCTGCGGAAAAAGCATGACCGCCAGGGCCATCATGGGCCTGCTCCGGTTTCCGGGAAAGGTGACCGGGGGAAAAATTTCTTTGTGTGGCCGGGAGATCACACAGCTTCCGGAAAAGGAGCGCAGGCGGCTTCGGGGCGCTGAAATCTCCATGATTTTTCAGGAGCCCATGACCAGCCTGAACCCGGTGGTCAGGGTGGGCAGGCAGGTGGACGAGGCCGTGCGCCTGCATACGAACTGCACCCGGGCGGAAGCAAAGCAGAAAACCCTCAATATGTTCCGGGAAGTGGAAATCCCCGAGCCGGAAGCCCGGTACAATTGCTATCCCCACCAGCTGTCCGGGGGCCTGAGGCAGCGGGTGATGATCGCCATGGCCATGGTCTGCCGCCCCAAGCTCTTGATTGCCGACGAACCCACTACGGCTCTCGACGTGACGGTGGAAGCCCAGATTTTGAAGCTGCTGGAAAAGCTGCGGGACGGAGGCACCAGCGTGCTCATCATCAGCCACAACCTGGGCGTCATCGCCCGGGTCTGCGATGCTGTGTACGTCATGTACGCCGGGAGGATCGTGGAGCACGCGGAGACGGAAACGATGTTTGCCCGTCCCCTGCACCCTTATACCAGGGGCCTGTTCAGCGCTGTTTCCTCCCTGCGGGAAGGCGGCGAGAGCCTGAAAACCATTCCCGGCGTGGTGCCGAATCTGCTCCGCCTGCCGAAAGGATGCAGCTTTTCCCTGCGCTGTGACCGGTGCGGGGCGGACTGTGAAAACGAAGTCCCGGAACTGCGGGAAGTTGAGCCCGGCCACTGCGTCCGCTGTTTCCTTAAGGAAAAGGAGGGCAGGGAATGAACGAATATCTGCTGGAAGCCCGCGGCCTGACAAAGGAGTTCCCGGCGGCGGGGAAAAAGACCGTTCACGCCGTTTCCGATGTGTCCCTGCGGATTCGGGAAGGAGAAACCCTGGGGCTGGTAGGCGAATCGGGGTGCGGGAAAAGTACCCTGGGCTGCCTCATGATCCGTATGCTTTCTCCCAACTCTGGAGAGGTGCTTTTCAGGGGCCAGTCCGTAACGGGCATGACGGACAAGGAATTTCATCCCCTGCGCAGGGAAATGCAGCTGGTGTTCCAGGATCCCTACGCTTCCCTCGATCCGCGCATGACCGTGCGGGATCTGATCGCCGAACCCATTGAAACCTGGCGTCTGTGCAAAAGCCGCAGGGAAGTGACGGACAGGGTGCGTCAGCTTCTCCGTGCCGTGGGCGTGCCGGAGGAATTTCTGTACCGTTACCCCCACCAGTTTTCCGGCGGCCAGCGGCAGCGCATCGGCATCGCCCGGGCCATTGCCGCGGAGCCCAGCTTCATCGTCTGCGACGAGCCGGTGTCCGCCCTGGACGTGTCCGTGCAGAACCAGATTTTGAATCTGCTCAAAGAACTGAAAACCTCCCGGAAGCTGACCTATCTGTTCATCAGCCACGACCTGTCCGTGGTGCGCTATCTGTCCGACAGGGTCTGCGTGATGTTCCTGGGAAAGGTGTGCGAAATCGGCCCCACGGAGGAAGTGTACAATCATCCCCGGCATCCCTACACCCGCTTTCTGCTGGACGCGGTGCCGCTGCCCGACCCAAGCCTGAAAGGAAAGGAAATTCGCCTGCTGCGCGGCGACCCGCCCAGCCCGGCCAATCCTCCCTCCGGCTGCCGCTTCCGTACCCGGTGCCCCTACGCAAAGGAGCGCTGCGGCTTGGAGGAACCTGCCTTACGGGAAATAAGCGGTGCACAGACAGCCTGCCACTTCGCGGAAGATTTGAAAAGTTTATAATCAAAAGATACCGCATTTCGAGGGGGAAAACGCTGTGCTGAATATTGATTCCTGGATACGCTTTGCGCTGACAGAGGCTTTCGCGGTGATTCTGCTTGCCTTTGTTTTTCGCAAGCCCCTGCTGGAAGAAAGGAAAAACGTCTGGCTGAAAATCCTGCTCATCATGCTGGCGATGTACCTGGCGCATTTGTTCTATGTGCTTTTGAGCCCGACGTACTTTTTCCGCCGCTTCGCTTTTTCCACGGAGCGGATGAATCTCGTGCCCTTCCGGGCCTTGAAAGAATGGCTCGCGCAGCCGGTCAGCTTCTTCGGCAGCGTGCTGCTTTTCATGCCCATCGGCTTTTTTGAGGTGCTGCTGCACCCGAACCGTTCCCGGAAATGGCAGCTGGTCTTTTCCGCGGCGACCGCGTTCGTTCTCGCACTCTTTGTGGAGTTTGCCCAGTGCTTCAATTACCGGGTGCCCGACGTGGACGACGTGATTCTGTTCACGCTGGGCGGCACGCTGGGCGCGCTCCTGTGCATGCTTTTGCAGCGGATCGGTTTTGACCGGACGCGCGTCGGCCGGGTGCTGCTGCCCCGGATTCCCGCCTCCTGGCGGCGGCATGAGCTGCTGAACCGCTTCTGCGTGATTCTCGTTGTCACCATGGAAGTGGTTCTCTTTGCCGCCAACTACATCGCCACCATTCCGAAGCCGCAGGTGCGGGAGAATACCGCCGCCCAGGCGGCCATGGCGCTGCCTGCCGCCACAGCGGTGCCGGAAGCATCAGCAGTTTCCACCCCCGAACCGGAAATAGCTGCCGCGGCTGTGACCGCCAAACCGGAACCGACCCCAAGGGTCTACGATACCGCGAATTTGGCATTGGAAGCCCGGAACGTCCTCCTTGTGCGGCTGGCGGACGGTTCCGAAAGCGAGCAGACGATCTACGCCGTGGGCAGCGACAAGTCCATCTATCCAGCCTCCACCCTGAAAATGCTGACCGCCCTGACCGTTCTGGACATTGCGGAGCCGGATGAGATAGTCGAAGTGGGCCTTGAAATCTATATCCCGCCAATGGACGCTGCACGCGCCGGTCTGGAATACGGGATGAAGCTCTCCGTCCGGGATCTGCTGAAAGGTCTGCTTCTCCCCTCCGGCGCGGACGCGGCCTATACCCTGGGCGTGTATTGCGGGCGGAAGCTAAAGGGCGACGATCAACTGGGTATGCTGGACGCCGTGAAAGCCTTCATCGCGGCGATGAACCAAAAGGCTTCGGACATCGGCGCGGCGCATACCACCGCCGCCAACGTGGTGGGCCTGGACGATAAAAAGCAGCAGACCACCGCCGAAGACATCCTGACCATTGCCAAGGTCTTTCTGGACAATCCGGTCCTTTCGGAGATTTGCGGCCTGCCGACGGCAAAGATCACCAGCGAAAACGGCAAAACCGTTTCCCTCAAGAACACCAATAAAATGCTTCTCGCGGGAAGCGGGTACTATAACGAGGATGTGGAAGGCGTGAAAACCGGAACGACCTCCAAGGCCGGGAACTGTCTCGTTTCTGTTTTCACCGTTGCGGAGGAACGTTACCTCTGTATCGTGATGAACAGCAGCTACTACGGAAAATTCACGGATACGCAAAAGCTGTATGAATTATGTGTAAAAGCGCAGTGATTCACATGCGGAGTCGCTCGGATTGTCTATTGCGAAAACTGGTGAGGGTTAGGATGTAATCCGCAGGTGGCGGCGTATACGTCGGCATCGAATGAAAGAGGGATCCTGATTATGCTTCCATTTATAGGCTGTCGAAGACCGTTTCGGCAGCCTGAAGCGCCTTTTCCGGCGCTTGCGTTCAAGTGCACGCCCAAATCACGGCTTGCGCCTCGTCCGGCAGGGGCGGGACGGTTTTTGAAAGCATCCTGCCGATCACGGACTCCGGCACCGCGCCGTTTCTGCCCCCGTTCCGCCGGATACGCTGTTCCCAATCCGTTTCCAGATACACGATCCGCACGCGGGCATGATACCGCTCAAACATGCCGATGAGCTTTTGCCGCGTGTCCCTGGCCAAGCAGGTGCCGTTCCAGACAAAGGGCTGCTTGCGCCGGAGAAATGCTCTGGCCCGTTCCTGTGCCGCCTGGACCACCGGGCCCTGATTGTCCGCGGGGCTGATATGCATCTCCCTGCGGATGTCATCCATGGAAACGGCGGGCAGGCCAGGCAAGTGATCCCGAATCCAGGTATCTTTTCCCGTTCCGGGCAGCCCCGCCATCATGACCACCTCGCCCCAGGTATCGTCATACAGCGCCTGATCCGGCTGTACGTTCCGCCCGGACAGATACGCGTGCTTCGCAAAGGCGTCCGGGAACGGATACGGCTGATCCAGGCACCCTGCATCCTCCGCCAGCAGGCGGCAAAGCCGGACCTGCGCCAGGCATTCTTCTGTATCGCCTGCGATTCTTCCCTTTACATCCGCTTCTGCCAGCAGGCACAGCAGATGCCAGGAAAAATCCGGGGCAAGCGCGCCGATGGCGGCGATTTGGCGGGCCCTTCGTTCCGCGTCCTCCTGTTCCATAAGGTGCATGGGCAGCATGTGGTACCGGATCAGGGAACAAACAGTTTCCCTGAACCGGAGGGCCTCCGCCGTACCGCAAAGGCCGTGATCCTGCCATAAAACAGTCCGTGCCAGCTGGCTTCCCGCCGCGGCGTGACGGGGGGAGACCCAGACGCCGCTCTCCAGCCGGGTGGTTTTGGTTTTTCCCAGGTCATGGAGCAGCGCCGCAAGGAACAGCGCCGCTTTCTGCCGTTCCGGCAGAGGCCGGAAGGCAGGCAGAGCTTTCAATTCCCCGCATACCATCCGCGTATGGGCCAGCACGTCCCCTTCTCCGTGATATACCGGATTCTGGGGCGTTTTTTCCATTTGGGAAAACCCGAAGGAGGTAAGCAGCGGTTCGATCATGCCCCATTCGATTGCTTCAGCGCAGGCCCATTGTGTGATGCTTTCGATCCATGCCATCATCGTCCGCCCCCTTCCGCCCGGATGATCAAACGCTTTGTTTTACTCAAACAGCGATTCCACCGGCACGGAGAGCCGGTTGGGAATGATGGGCTTGTCGATCCAATGGGTTTCTGAAAAATCCACGCATTGCAGGAACGCCGCCCGGACAAACTTCATCCGTTCCGTCACCCGGCCGTTTTCCTCCACCTTGATATACAGCCCTTCCATCATGCCGGATACATCGGTTTCATTGCAGTTTTTTTCCGGATCAAGGCCAAGGCCGGCCGCATCCTGCATCAAATGGGCCCGCTGGTTTTCCGTAATGAATCGGGACGGGCCCAATAATGCAAGCAGGTCGTCCTTTTTCCGATATACGCCTTCGCCCAGCACGGGCACGGACGAAACGGGCAGCCCTTTCAAAAGGTTCCTGCGGCTGGGCGTATCCAGAAAAATCCCCGTTTCCCGGTCAAGCAAATCGAATTCCAAAAAATAACTGGGCAGCGCGTCATAATACACCGTATGCTTGGCGTATACCCACTCGCCGTACATGATGAAGCGAGAGCCGAGCGCCCGGTAAAAAGCATCCCGGTGAGACAGGGCCCAGCGTTTCATGAAATTGAAATGCCGCTCCCGATAGCCGCCCGTCAGATAATGCCCGCGGCTTTGCAGCAGCAATTCTCCCTCCGGCCCGAAGGAAACCGCCGAATTAGCGCCATCGCATTTTTCCTCCACCACCAGATGTTTTCCGGAGATGGCGGAGAAAGGGATCTGGCTCAAATCTTCGTCCCCCGGCTGGAGACGCGACCCTTCCAGGTGGGGCGTGCGCGGATATTTCCGTATTTTGTTTTCATCCATATGCCGATCCTCCTGTATTCATTCAAGGGCAGCCACCAGAAACAGATGCCCTTCCACGCCGTCAAAATGCAGTCTGCCGCATCCTGCCGCGCGGAACATCCGGGTCAGTTTTTCCTTGGTCAGCAGGTGAATATGTTCGGGATTGCTGTCCGGCTTCGACGGAACGGTGACCACCACATACTGTTTTGCCATACGGACAGCGGCGGCCACGGCCTTTTCAACCTCCGGAATATGCTCCAGCACCTCCAGAAGCGTCACCACGTCAAAGCTTTTCTCCGGGTACGGCTGATGGCAGATGCTTTTTTGCTCCGCATGCAGCTGCGGAAAACCGCCGTCCGCCAGTTCATTCAGAAAAGCCACCTTCTTTTCCAGCAAATCAAGGGCATAAATCCGCACCCAGGGAAAGTCCTTCATAAACGGCATCAGGAAAACGCCCCGCCCGCTGCCCACGTCCAGCATGGTTTCAAAAGAAATGGAATGGAGAAAGCCCATCACCCGCCGAACCCGCTGGAGGCCCTGGGTTCCTGCCTTGAATGGATAGAGCTTCAAATCGGCTTTCCGGCCCGCTTCCACGATTTCAAGCAGCTCTTTTTCCGTGCAGTCCCCGGCGCGCTTGCCGGAAACGGTTTCCGGAAGCTGCGGTACGCCGCTTTGGCGGGCATGGCCTAAAATCCATGCCGCCGCCGCAAAGATATCATAACGTTCTTCCCATTCGTTCATCCTGAAACGCTCCTTTTTCGGCCGCCCATATTCCGTTCACCCGTGCCGGAATCACGGCGTATGCGTACCAAAACGCGCCCTTTCACAAGACAGCAGTACGGCCGAACGCGTTCATCACCATTATACAGAAAAAACAGTGGCTGTACAAGTCCCGGCGCATTGCGATCAAAAGGTGAACATCATCCGGAAAAAACGGGGAAGCAGTGGGGCTGGGCAGATCTATCCCAAATAAAACACTTGATAATTGCTAAAACGGCGTTTATACTGAAACCGGGCAAAAGGATAGAAGCATACAGGGCCCGCTGTGAAACGACCCCTGAAGCTGATGGATGATCCGGTGGTTCGATGTTCAACAGTTTTGGGCCCATCGAATGGCAGGATGATCGGCCGCTGGGCGCGTTGCTTCCCCATACCAAACTGTCGGAGAAAGCTGGAAAGCAGCTCCTTGGGAAGATTGCATATTTGATGAAGAATGATGTGGGTAAAACCAGCCCGGGCAGGGCAGAAGGGCGGCAGCCGTGTATCAAACGGCAGATTCCCCGGCGAATAATATTTCATGCAGAAAGGCGGAACATCAGGGTGAAAGAACAGATTGCGCGTGCGTTTCACGCAGATAAACCGATTCTGGCTATGCTCCACCTGGGCGGATACAACCCGAACGAGGTGCATGACCGGGCGAAGCGGGAGATTGAACAGCTATACGAAAACGGCGTGGATGCCATTTTGGCGGAGGACTACTTCGGTTCGCCGGATGATGTGGAGTGGGCGCTGGATTATCTTTCCGCCAACTGGCCGGAGCGTGTGTACGGCCTCAATCTGCTCAGCGACCCGGAAAAGGGGTTCAGGCTGGCAATGCGGTATGGGGCCGCGTTCATGCAGATAGATTCCGTTTGCGGCCATTTGCGTCCCGGCGTCCATATGAAGGGGGACGGCATTCCCAACCTGTATGCAAAGACCTGCGACGGCGATTTTGCAGATCGGCTTGCGGAGCTGCGCGCGGCGTATCCGGTGTTTCTGCTGGGCGGCGTGCGCTTCAAGTACCAGCCGGTGCGCTCCGGGCGCAGTGTGGAAGAAGACCTGGCGCTTGGCAGGGAACGCTGCGACGCTGTGGTCGTAACCGGCGAAGGAACGGGAATGAACACAGGCATAGAGAAAATCCGGCGTTTCCGGCAGGCGCTGGGGGATTTTCCTTTGTTTGTCGGAGCGGGCGTGACAGCGGCAACATGCAGGGAACAGCTTTCGATTGCCGACGGCGCCATCGTGGGAAGCTGGTTTAAGCAGGAAGGGAAAACAGAAGCGCCTGTTGACGCGGAGCGGGTCAGGCAGTTTATGAAAATCGTACAGGAAGCGCGGTGTATGGAAAAATGAGCAAGAAAAGAATTTGGGTGGCCGTGGCTGCTGTTTTTACGGCAATCCTGGAAACCGCTTTGATCGGGGGGCTCGTTTATAACATACGTGAAATGAACCATGAAGCCTTGACCTATTCACAGTGGTACGAAGGAAGCATATATGGGGTCTACAGTTCCCTTCTGGTTGTTATTGCCGTGACAGGCTTGCTCCTTGCCGCATGGGTTGCTTTATTCCGCAGCTTCCGCAAGAAAAGCGGAAGGAAAACGCGCGTTGGAAAGCGTCTCCCCGGCATACTTTTTGCCGTATTCACGCTTCTGACCGCCGCTTTTATCCTCCTTTCCGCGGTCAGGCATGGGGAGATCGGAAGGGCGGAAGAAGAAAAAGTGGAGTGCCTGGCCCCTTATATCAAAGCATTCGGAAACTGCCTGGTGTTTTCTCTGTTATCGTTTGAAGCAGCCGCGGCATCCTTGATCGCGTTGCTGAAAAGAAACAAAGCGGCGGAAAAGGGGAATTCAACGAGCGCATAAGCATCGCCATATTTGAGGATGCCCTCCGCGTCTGCTGATGGAATAGGACTGGTCGGCATAGGCATTTTTGATTTTTGGGTCTTGTCCAGGATTTGTTTTTACTGTATAATATAAGTGGCTATGTAGTTTTTATTGACTTGAATAGATTTTTTACGGAGCGCTTTCGGGGCTGGTTATGCTGCCTGATCCAAAATTTGCCAAGGCGTTGAGATGTCCCATCGAGAAAAATGGAGGTGAAGCAGAGTGCAGGAAAAGCATGGAACGGAAAGCAGCACTCTGTTGCGGGAGGCTGATTTGTCCAAGCAGTTTGAAAAACTGCAGCGGGAGAATGAGCGGTTAAAGGAAGGATACGAACGGATACAGGAAGAACGCCTGATTTATGCCCGTCTCAATGCCATTACGGGAAACTTTATCTGCGTCTATGTTGTGGATCCGGAGACGGAAAGGTATCGTGAATTCAGCGCGACTTCCGATTATGACAGGAGCTTTGCGCAGGCGAAGGAGGGAAAAGACTTCTTTGCCACGCTCCGGGAAGCGGCTGGCATTTTTGCGCATCCGGAGGACCGGGACCGCGTTCTTTCACGCCTCACCCGTGAGCATGTGATGGAGGAGATCCAGCGCAGCGGCATCTTTACCCTGGGCTACCGCATCATGATGGAGGGCAGGCCCGTTCATGTTCAGTTGAAGGCTGCCATCGTGGAAGAAAAGGAAGGAAACCGCCTGATCGTCGGCCTGAACGAGAATGATGCGGAATACCGGCAGAAGGAAGCGGAAAAGGAGATCAAAAGGCAAAAGGAAATCTTTGACCAGATCACCGCCAGCCTTGCCGAGCAGTACGATACCCTGTACTACATTGATATTGAAACCAATAAGTACCAGGAGATTTCATCTACGGATGAATACAAAAAACTGAACGTGCCGGCCACCGGCAGCGATTTTTTTACCGGAAGCAGGAGAAGCATTCACGAATACGTGCATCCCGAGGATCAGGAAAAAGCGCTGAGTATCCATTATAAGGACGTGATGCTGAAAAACCTGGAAAACAGGAGCTCTTTCTCCATGTCCTGGCGCCTGGTGGTGAACGGCCAGGTCAGGCACATCCGCCATACTGAAATTATGGCAAAGGATGGGAAGCATATCATCGTCTGCATCAAAAACATCGATGCGGAGGTGCAGGCGCAGCTGGCCCTGAAAGAAGATCAGAAGAAAAGCGTCACGTACACGCGGATCGCCGAGAGGCTGGCCTCCCATTATGACCTGATCTATTACATTAACTGTGAAAGCTCCCATTACGCGGAATTCTCCACAAAGAAAAAATCCGGTGAACTGAAGATTCAGGAGGAAGGGGACGATTTCTTCGGAACCGCCAACCAGAACGCGGACAGGCTCATTTATTCCGAAGACAGGGAAAGAATCAAGCTCTTCCTCGACAGGGACCACCTGACCACCCAGCTTGAAAGCAGGCGGCAGCTGACGGAAGATTACCGGATGAACATCGAGGGCGGAAAAACACAGTATACCCGCATGTCGGTGACGTACTCCTCTGACCACAGCCATTTTATCATCTGTATCGAGAACCGGGAAGAGGACGTTCGGAAAGAGCAGGAGCATCTTGCCGAGCTTTCCATGGCAAATGAGATGGCGCGGCGGGATGAGCTGACGCACACGAAAAATAAAACGGCTTACCATGAGATGGAAAAGGAGCTGACAAAGCAAATCGGCGAGGGCGGCGATCCCTTTGGCATTGTGGTATGCGATATCAACGGGCTGAAAGTGGTCAATGATACGCGGGGACACAAGGCGGGGGATGAATATATCCGAAGCGCCTGCAAGCTGGTTTGCCAGCTCTTCCAGCATTCTCCTGTTTTTCGGATCGGCGGCGATGAATTCGTCGTGATTCTCAGAGGGCAGGATTATGCGAACCGGGAGAAGCTGATCTCTGCCCTGAGAAGGCAGGTGGAAGAAAACATCCGCATCGGGGAAGGGCCTGTGATCGCCTCCGGCCTGGCGGAGTTCCGCCCCGCTGACGACCGTTCCGTGGAAGAAGTCTTTAACCGCGCGGACAGCCTGATGTATGAGGACAAAACGCGCCTGAAGGAACAAAAACTGATTCAGGAGAGCCATTCCTATAAAGAAAAGGCAGAGATCACGGTCATCAGCGAGGAAAGGCGGACCATGCTGGACGCGCTGTTCAGGGCGTTCGATGTGGTGTCAGAGGGAACTTATGTATACCTCTGCGATATGAAGTACGACTATTCCCGCTGGTCCAAAAGCGCGGTGGACACGTATGGTTTGCCGGCCGAGTATATGTACGGAGCGGGCGATATCTGGGAGAATCAGATCCATCCGGAGGATCGGGCGGCCTATCATAAAGGCATCGACGAGATTTTTGCCGGAAATGCCGCGGGCCATGACATGCAGTACCGGGCCAGGCGCGTCACGGGGGAATATGATGTATGCACCTGCCGGGGCGTCGTGATACGGGATCCCAACGGTGACCTGGACTACTTCGCCGGCACCATCAGAAATCATGCCATACAGGGGCATGTGGATACGCTGACCGGCCTTAGGAACCAGTATGGCTTTTTTGAAGATCTGGACAGCTGTATTAAACGGCACGCGGAGATCAGCGTGATCCTTTTCGGCATCAGCAAATTCTCCGAGATCAATGAGATGTATGGGTATCATTTCGGAAACCGGGTGCTGCAAAACTATGCCCGGTGCGTTTTTGAAGAGGTAGGGAACACGGGCCATACCTACAGGATCGACGGGACAAAATTCGCTGTGATCAGCAACTCACTGCCGATTGGGGAGATTCGGAAAAATTATAATCGTTTTCGCGCGTTTCTTCATGAAGGTTTTCAGGTGGACGGCAAAAAGATCCTGCTCGACCTGCACTGCGGCGCGCTGCGGGTGGATTTCTTTGACGTCGATTCCCAAACGGTGTATGAATGCCTGAATTACGCCAATGAAGAATCCAAGGTCCGCCAGACGGGAGATTTGGTGGAGTTCTGCAATGACCGGAACGAGGAAAGCCATCAAAGGCTGGAAAAGCTGCATACGATCCGGGCTTCCATCATGCATGGCTTTGAGGGCTTCTATCTGCTGTACCAGCCTGTGATTGACGCCAGGACGGAGCAGCTGATCGGAGCGGAAGCCCTGCTTCGGTGGAAAAACGATGTCTATGGCGTGGTTCCTCCGGATCAGTTTGTTCCGATCCTGGAATCGGATCCGCTGTTCCCGGAGCTTGGAGAATGGATCATCAGGGAATCTATCCTTTCGGCAAAGCAGCTTCTCCGCCAAAATCCGGGATTTGTCGTCAATGTCAATCTGTCTTATTCTCAGCTTGAAAAGCCGGATTTTGTGGACATGGTGCTGCATCTCCTGGAAGAGCTGGATTATCCGCCGGAGAATCTCTGCCTGGAGGTGACGGAGCGGTGCAGGCTGCTGGACATGGGCCTTTTGAAAAATGTGATCGTCAGCCTGAAATCCAGGGGCATTCTGGTGGCGCTGGATGATTTCGGAACCGGTTTTTCCGCCATCGGCATCGTCAAGGAGATTCCCTTCGATACCATTAAGATCGACCGCAGCTTTGTCCAGGAAATTGAAAAGAATGACATTGACAGGCAGGTCATTCGGAGTATTGCGGATCTTGCCTCCATCTTTGGAGCAAAGGTCTGCGTGGAAGGAATCGAAACGAGGGGCATGCGGGACATTCTAAGGAGCTATCAGGTGAAAAGCTTCCAGGGGTTTTATTACGCGAAACCGCTTCTTCAGAATGAGATCATGGCGTGGAAGGAAAGCCCGGGCATGTAGGATGATTTATACTATTCTTTTTCTAAAACTTACCATCTTTCGGCGTCTTTTCCGCACTGGCGTTGCTTTGGTCGCCCCGCGCTGCTCCGCTACGCGGAAGCGCGGGTTTCGGGCGGCAATCCAAGGATTGCCCGTCCTCAGCCTCGCTTCGCTCGGCGCTGCTCCGGTCAACGTAGCGTTGCTACGCCTCCCTTCGCTCAGCTTAGCCAAGGCGAAAAATCCATCCGAAATCTGTTAAGTTTTTAGAACGCGAATAGTATTAGACGGGGGATCAGGCCCGCAAATCAAGCAAACCACCGCGCAATTCGCTTGAGGTCAGATGCAGGAGGATGAATATGAAGTTTTCAGTCAAGACGATACTGGCCGTGCTGCTGGCTGCTGCCCTGCTGCTTCCCGTATTGGCGTTCGCCGAAGCGGCAGCCGTGCCGGACACAAACGGATCGGAAGCGGACGGCCTGAGAGAGGCGCTGGATTACAGCGATCCGCAGAACTGGGTATACTTCGGCTCGGGAGACGCGGAAACAGCGGCGGACGTGTTCTTTATCGCGCCTTCCGCCTTCGGAGGAAAGGAGGGCTCCTATCTCCTGGATCTCAGCTATGAAAAAGGGCGGAACAATTTTATTGGAGCCATCAACATGGAAAAAGGCATCTATGATCAGAACACCCGGTTCTATGCCCCTTTCTATCGCCAGGCGGGTTATAACGTTTACGGCCTGACAGAAGCGGAAGCGGAGCCCCTGAAGCAGAGCGCTTACGCGGATGTGAAGGATGCGTTCACTTATTATCTGAACAGCCAAAACGGCGGCAGGCCGATCATTCTTGCCGGTTTTTCCCAGGGAGCGGATATGGCCATCCGCCTGATGAAGGACTGCTTTGGGGATGAAGCGCTGCAAAAGCAGCTTATTGCCTGCTATGCGATCGGATGGAGCCTGACGGAGGAAGAAACGCAAACCTGGCCTCAGCTGAAGCCGGCTCAGGGAGAAACGGATACCGGCGTGATCATCGCCTTTAACTCGGAGGCGGAAGAAGTAACGGATTCCCTCATTATACCGGCGGGGCAAAAGACGCTGGCCATCAACCCGTTGAACTGGCGAACCGACGGTGAAAAAGCCGAAAAGGAGATGAACCTGGGGGCTTGCTTTACGGATTATGACGGAAATATCGCAGACGAAATTCCCGCGCTGACCGGCGCTTACCTGGATGAAGAACGCGGTGCGCTGAAAGTGACGGATATCGATCCGGAAGCGTACAGCAACAGCCTGCCGATCCTTTCGCCGGGCGTTTATCACTTGTACGATTATCAGTTTTTCTATCGGAATCTGCAAAAGAACGTGCAGGATCGGATCCGGGCTTATTGAGCAGGGGCTGTTGCAGAAGCCCAAATAAAAAAAGACAGGCTGCCGAAAAGGATTTCGGCAGCCTCTTTGGTTATATCTGTTTGCCGGACACCTGCAATTCCTTTGCATCGATGCGGGCGAACAATTCAGCCTTCGGCAGCGGCTTGCCGAAGAGATAGCCTTGCAGGCGGTTGCAGCCGATCTGGTTTAAGAAATCCGCCTGCATTTTTGTTTCCACGCCTTCCGTCAGCGTAAGCATGTTGATCCTGTTCGCCATTTTGACGATGCAGTCGATCAGCGTTCTTGACTTCTCGCTGTTTTCAAGGTTGGACAGGAAACGCATATCGATCTTGATCACATCGAATTGATAATCTTTCAATACATTCAAGGAGGAATAGCCGCTTCCAAAATCATCCAGCCACAGGGAATAGCCCAATTCCTTGATGCGGTTCATGGCTTCGTTCAGCTTGAGGAAATTGTCCGTCAGCGCGCTTTCCGTTACCTCGACATGGATCAGGTCCTTTGGAACCGCGTATTTCGCCACCAAATCCTCCAGCTCCTGCACCGCGTCCATCAATTCAAAATCCAATCTGGAAAAGTTCAGCGATACCGGAACGACCGGCCTGCCCGCGTCCAAAGCAGCCCGGATGTCCTTGCAAACGGATTCAAAGATCGATTTATCCAGCTTGTGGATCAGGCGGTATTCCTCTAAAACAGGAATGAATTCACTGGGATATAGCTGGCCGTATACCGGATCCATCCACCGGGCCAGCGCTTCACAGCCGCACAATTCCTTGGTATCCGACCAGACCACCGGCTGATAGAAAGGAACGATCCAGCCATTCTTTACGGCATTATCAATGTTGTTGACGACATATAACCGCTTGTGGTACTCCTCGCTCATGGTTTTATCGTATTCGGCATAAATGGTTTGGAAACGGTTCTTGATCAGGTGGGCGGCATAACGTGCCCTGTCAATGGCCATGCGCGGATCCTCCTGATTATTGCTTAGGTGGTACGATCCGCAGTTGACAGTCAGCATGATCTCATCATCATAATGGTGAACCAAATCGTTTAATTCGGACAGCTTCTCCATCAAGCCCGCCGTCTTTGTCAGAACGACGAAATGGTCGTCAGCCTGCCTTGCGTATAATGAATCCGCAAAGACTGTGGAAATATATTTTCCGATTGCGATCAAAAATAGATTGCCCGCTTCAAATCCTCTTTGATCGTTAAACGCTTTGAAATTATGGACGTCGATGAACAAAAAGACGTTTTCGCTGAAATTCTCCGTGATGCCTTGGACCGCCTGCTTTGCAAGCTCGGAAAAATAATTGTAATTATGCAGTCCCGTCAGGCTGTCTTCCTGCGCGCTCTTTTCCAATGCCTTTGATTTCTTTGCTTCGTTCAGGCGCCCGTGGTAAATGGCAAAGCAGATGGTGGTAAGGGAGATAAAGAAGGTGACGTAGTTGACGGTGTCCCCGGAAATGATCTTCTGGGCTGCGCCGCTGATGATCACCTCTTGGTACTGGAAGGACAATCCGTTTTGATAGGTGAGCAGGACGTGGTAGAATGCGTAGAAACTGGCGCCGAGGATCAGGACCGTAACAAACGGGCGGTATATCAGCAGGCAGCCCACATAAATGACCATCGTCAGGAAGCAGATGATCTCTTTTCCGCCCCAGAAGTCGCTGTAGGACACGAACACGCCGAAAGCAAGGCAGACCAGGGTGAAACAGATCATCGTCAGGTGCTCAAACAATACGACCCTTTTGTTTTTTTTGTATTTGAATATGGCATAAGCGATGATTGTCACACCGATCAAAAACAGGAAAAAATAAACGGACAGGAGCATGGCGTTCATAATATTTGCCATCACCGGCGTGATCGTATCACTTTCCTTGGTGAAGGTTTCAAGGCTTAATACCGAGGTATATAAGACGCATGCCGAACCGACCGTTATCAGCGAGCGGTACTGCCGTTTTGTAAGTTTTGCGTTTCTTTGATAAAAGCAAAACAGCATGATACCCATACCGATCAGCAGGAATAACCAGTATTTGGACGTGTATGTCACGAATAACTGGAAGAAATCTCCGCCGGCCTGATATTTGGGAATGATCTTTGAGCGCGTTTGCCTCAGCAGCATCCAGATTTCAAGGAAACAGACAATGACCCCCATATAACAGCTGGTGCGTATATTCGCGTCATGCAAATATTCTTTTTCATAGTCACTCAGCTTTTCAAAGCCCAGCAGGTGTGAAATATAACCGAAAACTTCTTTCATGGTATCACTCCCGATTCTCTGTCATTGGATCAAGCTGCCGGAAACGCAAACGGGCTCATCAGGTTTTCCGCCTGTCGATCCCGCTTGTTCGGTAGTATTCCGCTTTCGCCGCGTACATCCTTTCATCCGAGATGCGGATCAGTTCTGTGATGTTGACCGAGGGGAATTCACGGCTGGACGCAAACCCGCAGGAAATCGACAGTTTTTTGATCTGCTCGCCCTTCCATTCGTCCACCGCCTTGTTCAGTTCTTCCTTCAGCGTGTCCATCTGCGTTTCGCTGATATGGAGCATGGCGGCAAACTCGTCTCCGCCGATGCGGAAAATCTTCCCATAGCGGCCCAGGCACTTTCGCATACAGTCCGCCGTGCCTCGGATCAGTTCATCGCCCGCGGCGTGGCCGAAGGTGTCGTTTGCCGTCTTCAGGCCGTTGATGTCCACCGTCACATAGACATAGTTCTCCTCCAGGGCCAGCGACGTCAGATTCGCTTTCTCTTCCTCGAACGCTCTGCGGTTAAGCAGCTGGGTATCCTGATCCTGGAAGGAAGCGTTGGTGAGCGCGGCGGTGCGCATGGAAATGATGCGCAGCGTCAGGATCAAAATCACCATGACGAACAGGCACAGGACAACGTTCAGCAGAATCACGTTGAAAAACTGTCCGCGTTCGCTTGTTCCGTCGCTTTCCACCACAAGGTACCAATCCAGTTTTTCCAGGTATTTGCTCACGGCGATCCGCCCGCCGCTCAGGTCGTGATAGATGTATTCTCCGCCGGGGCTGAGGCTCAGGTCGTTTTCATATGTGCTCAGCAGATTGTCCTCTTCGGTATCCACCTGGATCTGCCCCGCTGTGTCGATCAGAAGGATCTTCACGCGGTGCTCCTTTTCCAGGCTGAGGAATAAATCATGGCTCTGGCGCATGTGCATGCCCACGCCGCACACGCCCAGGAAGTTCCCCGCCTGATCCCGGATCGCCGTATCGACAAAGACCGCCCACGTATCGTGGCTCTGCTCATCGAAACCCACGTCCAGGTCATAGTCCACATGCTTGGTCAAAAACGCTCCGTACCAGGAATCATGCTCATCATGCTCCGGATCGACGATTTTGCTCAGCCCGTCAAAGTTGTAGTAGCGCCTGGTGGCGTCGGAAATCACGTACACCGATTCATAGTTGAACCCGTTGCGGATGCTGGAAAGATATTCCTGGATGGCGGAAACGCTGTCCTCCAGGGAAACGTTTTGCTCGTTTTGCAGCGTTTTGATCAGGAAACTGTTCCTGGCCATGGACAGGCTGAGCGTCACCGGCTCGTTGAGCTCACTGCTGATGGAATCGTAAATGCGGGCGGCCATCATCCGGCTCAGTTCGCGGGCGTTGCGCTGGCTCATGATGCTTAAGGACCAAAGGGAAACAAAGGTGGAAAGCAGAAAGCTGACCAGCACGATGGTGAACGTCAGCCGGGTGACGTTGTTTTTACTGAATGACAGATGATGAAACATAAGAATTCTCCTTCAAGCCGGCGGGCGCCTTTGCCGTGCCGTGTTTCATCCCAGGCTATAATTGGATTATACAGGAAAAAGAAAGCGCAGGCAAGGGCCAAAACCCAAAAAATCAGGGAGTATATAAATTTCCCGTTCCTGATTTCGCTTTCATTCGTACCATTTTCAGTCTTCGGCAACGCCGGAGCGGGCCTGACGGCGGTACTGGCCCGGGGTCATGCCGGTCTGCTGCTTAAAGCTGCGGATGAAGGAGGAAACGTTGGGCATTCCCACCCGCTGCCCCACGCGCTGCACCGGCTCGTCGGTATGATCCAGCAGGCGGCAGGCCTCCTCTTTGCGCAGCGTCTGCACATATTCCAGGATGCCCTGGCCCGTGCTGTTTTTGAAATAGTGGGACAGGTTGGAGGGGGTCAGGCCGAAATGGTCGGCCAAGGCCTGGAGGGAGAACAGATCGTCGAAGCAATTGTCCCGGATATAGTCCTTCATTTCCCGCAGCCGGTCGTCCCGGCTGTTTTTCTGCATGGTCTGCACAGACGCGCAGGTTTCCTCCACAAACTGCTCCAGCAATCGGGTCAGCTCCGGCACCGTGTTAAAGCTGATGAGCTGCTCCAGCGTTTCGGACTGCACAGCCGGGGCTTCCTGGTTGCTGCGGCTGAAAGACAGGGTGCGCACGGTCATATTGATCACGTCGAAGCAGATCATCCGAACCATATTAAACGGAAGCGCGCCTTTTCCAATGCCGCCCAGGATCTGCCGCAGCATCCCCCGCACGTTTTCAGCGTCCAATTGCAGCAAATGCCATTGCAGCCGTTCCATCTGCTCCTGGGGATAATCCTGCAGGGAAGCGGCGGCATCCAGATCCGAGGAATACACCACCAGACAGCCGCTGCCGCGCACCAGCTTAAACTGCATCGCCCGGACCGCCTGGCTGTACGCCGTGCCGATCTCCATAGACGGGCAGGGAAGGCTGAGCCCCGCGGTGATGACGGCGCCGCCCGTCTCCTCCAGATAGTTTTTCAGGCTGTTCAAGCTGTCCTTGGCCGCATCGTCCAAAGAAGCGTTGGAGAAAAGGACGGCCAGGGTGCCTTCTCCCGGCAGGGAAGTGCACAGCACCGCGTCTCTCCAGCCGAAGGACACGGAACTCATGAAAGATTCCGCCCTGGATATATCGGGAACCGCCCCTCTTTCAAATTCCAGCACGGCGACCCGGTAACAGGCTGATTCGTCCAGGGCCAGGCCGATCCGGCCCAGCTCCTCCCGAAGCCGGGGATCATTTTCCCCTGCCAGCAGACGGTTCAGCCCGCTTTGCAAGAGCACCGTGCGGCTTTCCTCCAGCGTGCGGCGGTAGGCCCTGCTTTCCTGCGACAGGGCGTCCAGCACCGCTTCCACCTGGCGCATTTCATCCCCCGCCCCGGGCCTTGGCACGTTCCCCAGGGCTTTCACCGTCAGCTGATGCAGGGGCTTGTATTGCCGGTTGGAAAAGATATACACCGCCGCGCCGCCTGCGGCCGTTACGGCGATCAGCAGCAGGATCATGACACGCTGGGCCCGGTACATGGGCGCTTCAATGACCCGGGCGGGGATGAGCACGGTATAATCCCAGCCCACGACGGAGGAATGGGCGGAAGAAATCAGATAGGTTTCTCCCTGTATCTGGGTCTTGCCGCTTTGGCCGTCCCGGGCGGAGAGCAGGTATTCATCCCTTGTTACGGGCCCGATCCCCAGCAGCAGCTCCCCCTGGGCGTCGGTGATCTGCACCGTTCCTTCGTAATCCCCGGTAATGTGTTCCACGCTTTGGCGGATCCTGGAAGCGGGTATCAGGTAGGCTGTGCGCAGCCGGGGCGTTTTGATTCCTCCCGTCATGGACACGAAAAGGGTGATGTACTCCGTTTCCTGGCCCCCGAACTGCTGAACCGTATCCACCGGCCACACCACGATGCTTTCCGGACGGTCCACCGTGCGCAGGAAATCCTCCGTGGTATGGCTCGCGTACACCAGCTGTTCCGAAAACAGCTTGTCATAGCGGATGCGGGTGGTGGAGGTGAAGCAGTAATCGGTGCCGGAGCGGTAGGTGATGATGACGTCCGGCAGCGTCGCAACGGAATTGTACATGCCCAGGGTCTGCACGGCTTCCCGGGCAGCCACCACGTCGCCCGCGTTGGTGCGCAGATTGACCACCGAATTGTTCTGGATCATATAGGAAATATTGATCAGCTGCTCCAGCTGGGTGTCCAGGCTTTCCTGCATCTGGGACAGCACCTGCGCGTTGCTTACCACGATTTCCTGGCTGTAGCGGTTCAGCAGGAAGGAATAGGAAAACAAAAAGAGCAGCGCCACCGGCAGGATCAGCACCAGCGCGTAGGAAAGGATATAGCGATAAAAAGTCCTGCTTTTATTCTTCATGGAAAGCCACCCTTTTCAGTGGGATACTTTATTATACCACAAGCAAATCGCCGGGGCAAGGACGACGGACACGAAAACAGAAATGCTTTCAAAAAATGCACATTATCCCTTTGCCGGCCTGGATTTTTCAAGAAATGAACATCCATTCAAAAAAAGAAGATTGACGAATTGGACGATAATCCATATGATTTTTCCATCAGAGTAGGGTGTGTATCGCATTTTTTGACGGAAATTCCACAGAAAGGTGCGTCGGATCAAATGACGTCTTCAGCCAACGCCTCTCGGAGCGGCCTTCGCATGCGTCCCATGCGGCGGAGGCTGAGCCGCGTCCTGACCAATTGGCAGCTCTATCTGTTTTTGCTGCCCACAGTGGCGTATTTTCTCATTTTCCGTTATTATCCCATGTATGGGCTGCAGATCGCTTTTCGGAATTACAAGGCCAATAAAGGCATCTGGGGCAGCGCGTGGGTGGGGCTGAAAAACTTCGAACGCTTCTTCCACACCGCCGATTTTGGACGGCTGCTGACCAACACCCTGGCTGTCAGCGTGGAAAACCTGCTGCTTTCCTTTCCCATCCCCATCATCCTGGCGCTGCTGCTGAACCAATTGCCGTCCCGGCGCTACAAGAAGCTGGTGCAGACGGTGATCTACGCCCCCCATTTCATTTCCACGGTGGTGCTGGTGGGGATCATTTTCCTGTTTTTTTCCCCGTCCTCCGGCATTATCAACCATTTGATTGCCGCCCTGGGCGGCACCAGGATCCATTTCCTGGCGGAGGCGTCCTGGTTCCGGTCCCTGTACATCGGGTCAGAGATCTGGCAGTCCGCCGGCTGGGGCAGCATCCTGTACCTGGCGGCGCTGTCCGGCATCAACCCGGAGCTGCATGAAGCCGCCATCATGGACGGAGCCAACAAATACCAGCGGGTTTGGCATATCGATATTCCCGGCATCCTGCCCACGGTGGTGATCATGTTCATCCTCAATTCGGGCAAGGTCATGGCCGTCGGCTTTGAAAAAGCCTACCTGATGCAGACCTCCCTGAACATTTCCGCCTCTGAAATCATCGCTACCTATGTGTACAAACGGGGACTGCTGCAAAGCCAGTTCAGCTTTTCCACCGCCGTGGGCGTGTTTGAATCGGTGGTGAACCTGGCGCTGATCTGCACAGTCAATTACATATCCAAGAAAGTGTCCAATTCTTCCCTGTTCTAAATCCCCTGCCGCGTTTCAGAAAGGAGGAATCAGCCGTGAAGCCCAAGGCCAACCGCATCGGCAAGACAAGGGCGGACTGGATATTCGATATCCTGAACTATGTGTTTTTGACCCTGTGCCTGCTGATCGTGGCCTACCCGCTGTATTTCATTGTGATCGCCTCCATTTCCGATCCGGTGGACGTGTATGCGGGCAAGGTGTTCCTTTTTCCCCACAAGGTCACCATGGAGGGCTATGCGCGCATCCTGGATTACAAATCCTTTTTCACCGGCTATCGAAACACCCTGGTATACACCTTCGTCGGCACGCTGATCAATGTGACGGTCACCGTGCCGGCGGCCTATGCCCTTTCCCGCAGGGACCTGGCGGGCCGTAACCTGATCATGATGATGGTCACCTTCACCATGATCTTTTCCGGCGGCATGATCCCCACCTATCTGCTGGTGCTGGATCTTGGGCTGTACGATACCATGTGGGCGCTGATCCTGCCCGGCGCCGTCAGCGCCTGGAACCTGATCGTGGCCCGCACGTTCTTCCAGCAGACCATTCCTTCCGAATTGCTGGAAGCGGCCCAGCTGGACGGCGCAACCAACCTGCAGTTCTTTGCCCGGGTGGTGCTGCCCCTGTCCAAATCCATCCTGGCCGTGCTGACGCTGTTTTACGCCGTCAACCACTGGAACAGTTATTTCAACGCCCTGATCTATATGAAAACCGCCGACAAGTATCCGCTGCAGCTGGTGCTGCGCAACATCCTGTTTGAAAACTCCATGGGGGACATGGTGGAGGACGCTTCCACCCTGGCGGCCCAGCAGCGCCTGGGCGACCTGATCAAATACGGCGTGATCATCGCCTCCTCCCTGCCGCTGCTGATCCTCTATCCTTTCCTGCAGCGCTATTTCATCCAGGGCGTGATGATCGGCGCCGTGAAGGGATGACCCTTTTCTTCTGTGCTTTTGGGCCTGAATGCCCAGCAAATATTCCAATTTTCAAGGAGGAGAAAACACATGAAACGGATCCTTGCCCTCATCATGATCCTGACGATGCTGGTGCCTGCCGCGGCATTGGCCCAGGATTACCCGCTGGTGACTTCCCCCGAGGAATTCCGCCTGATCATCCGTGTGCGGCCGCTGCACGGCAACCCGGACGAAATGGTTCTGTTCCAGCGCATCGAGGAACTGACCGGCGTGCACATCCAGTGGGACGCCATCCAGCAGGCGGAATACGATGAAAAGAAGCCCCTGATCCTGGGCGCCAACAAGAACCTGCCCGACGGCTTCTTCGGCAAATACTCCCTGACCGCTTCCGACCTGGTCACCTACGGCTCCCAGGGCATCCTGATTCCGCTGAACGACCTGATCGAAGAAAACGCGCCCAACCTGAAAGCGCTGTTTGAACGGCGGCCTGACATCAAGGCCATGTGCACCGCCCCCGACGGCAACATTTACGCCACCCCCTACATCCAGGAAGGCGAGGACGGCACCATCTTCAGCAACATTATGATCAACAAAGTGTGGCTGGATCGTCTGGGCCTGGAAAAGCCCACCACTTTGGAAGAATTCAAGGCCGTGCTGACCGCTTTCAAAGAGCAGGACGCCAACGGCAACGGCGACCCCAACGATGAAATCCCCATGACCTTCAAATTCCTGGGCTCCCAGCGCGACATCGGCGGCTTCTTCGGGGCTTTCGGCTATGCCGACACCCTGACGGAGGACGGCAGCAACGAAGGCGCCCATATGGTCATTGGCAAGGGCGGCCAGCTGGTGTTTGTGCCCACCACGGAAGGCTATAAGAACGCGTGCAAGTACTACTATGAAAACTTCTTCTCCCAGGGTCTGATCGATCTGGAAGGCTTCACCATGGACAAGAAGACCTACAATTCCCAGAACCAGGGCGAGATCGCCAACATCGGCGTGTTCATGTGCTGGAACAGCTTTGACCTGGGCACCGTCCACGAAGATGAATACGAGCCCCTTTCTCCCCTCCTGGGACCGGACGGCACCACTTCCTGGGGCTGGACCTCCAGCCAGACCATGAGCCCCACGGGCTTCTCCATCACCAACGTGTGCAAGAACCCCGAGCTGCTGATCAAATGGGTGGACACCTTCTATGATCCCATCTGGTCCATGCAGTGCGACCTGGGCCCCATCGGCATCAACCTCAAGGACAACGGCGACGGCACCTACGATTACATGCCCGTGCCCGAAGGACTGAGCTACGATGAATTCCGCTTCAAGGAAGCCTTTGCCGCTGACGGCCCCGTGGCCCTGACCCGCGATCTGTTTGAAACCACCATCCCGCGTTCCTCCGGCCACCAGGCCAAGTTCGACCGCAACGAGAACTACTACCGCAAGTACGCCACCACCCACTACATGCCCAACATGATGCTCAGCGAGGAGGACAACGACGCCCTGAGCCTGATCAAGACGGACATCATCTCCTACACTAACCAGATGCGCGCCAAGTGGCTGGCGCAGGGCGGCGTGGAGGAAGAATGGGACGATTATGTGGCCCGCCTCAACAACATGGGCCTTCAGGAATACATCGAGATTTACCAGCGCAACTATACTGCCGCTTACGGCACGCAGGAATAAACAGCTTGTTCCCTTCCGCTCCCCCGGGAAACCGGGGGGCGATAACGCAACGAAATAAGGAGATTTTCCCATGAAACGCATGCTCGCTCTGCTCATCTCCCTGTGCCTGCTGGCTTCGCTGCCCGTGTTCGCGGCTGCCGAACAGGTCAAGTCCGTTTCCATTTACACCTGCTACGTTGAGAACGAAGCCCTGCAGATGTTTGAACAATTCACCAAGGACACCGGCATCAAGGTCAACTACGTCCGCCTCGGCGCGGGCGAGATCGTGACCCGTCTGGAAGCGGAAGCCCAGAATCCCCAGGCCTCCATCTTCATGGGCGGCTCCGTGGACACCCACACCAGCGCCATGAACAAGGGCCTGCTGGACAATTATGTTTCCCCCAAGCTGGACGTGGTGGATGACCGCTGGAAGGATCCCAACCAGGTCTGGACCCCCGTATCCATGATCGTTACCGCCTTTGCCAGCAACACCGAGTACCTGGAGGAGAAGGGTATTCCCGCGCCTACCAGCTGGGCGGAGCTGCTCAATCCCGAACTCAAGGGCGACGTCTGCATGGCGCACCCCGGCACCTCCGGCGCGGCCTACACCGCTTTCTCCGGCATGCTGCAGACCTTCGGTGTGGAAGAGGGCTTTGAGTATATGAAGAAGCTGGACGCCAACATCGCCCAGTACACCAAAGCCGGCGCGGCGCCTTACCGCATGGCGGGCCTTGGCGAGATCGGCGTGGCCATCGGCTATGACCTCGACGCCCAGGCGACCATCCTGGAGGGCTATCCGCTGGTCATCACCTACCCCAGTGAAGGCACAGGCTACGAAGTGACCTGCGTGTCCATGGTCAAGGGCGGCCCCGCCAACGAAGTGGAAGCGGCCCACGCGTTCATCGACTGGATGCTTTCCGATACCTGCCAGAAGATGGCTACCGAGCAGTTCTACCGCTATCCCATCAGCAAGACCGTGGAGCTGAACCCGGCGATGATCCCCATGGATCAGCTGAACCTGATCGACTATGACTTCATCTGGTCCGGCGACAACAAGGTGGACCTGGTGGAACGCTTCGAGCGCGAAGTCCGCACGCGTGATAACGTGATCAAGTAAACCAGGTTTTGCGTTCGTTTTATTGACTTATTGAGTTGGCCTTACAGGGGAACGCTGGGCGCTGCGCGCGCCCAGATCCGCAGCCTCAAAGGTCGCAACTCCCCTTCATGGGGAGATTGCTCCCTTTCGGCTGATCTCACCGCAGATGAGATACCCGCCCCAGGCGGTCATCGGCGGTTCGTCCTGCGGCAAGGGATTTCATCCCTTGCATCCCAATAGGCGAAATAGCTTCGTTGAGTAAAACAAAGAACATTCGCCAGTCGATTTGGGGTTACGGAAGTGAGTGGCTTCTGGCCCAAGAAAGCCGGGAAAATCTTCAGGGGAAAGCGAGCTTTCCCCTGGAGATTATTCCCTGGCTTTCACCGAACGCTTTGCGTCCGGTCAGGCGGCTTCGCCGCCGGGCCAGAAGCATGGTGTCGTGAGTTTTCCTGTTTTCTCAAGTATCAGCGGGAATGAAGCCGATTCGTCCCAACATGAAGTTTCCGCTATCGGAGTCCAGAGGACGAAGTCCTTTGGTTCAGGGGTTTAGGGGGCTGAAGAAGCCCCCTGCCTCGTGTTTTGTTTACTGATTCAAAGGGGGCGGTTTTCTTGTCCAACCCGGCTGTCAAAAGGATGCGACAGCAGCGAAGAAAAGAGTTTGCCATGCTGCTCAGACAGCCTGGTCTGCTGGCCTGCATCATCGCCATCCTGGTCATCCTGGTGATCTTCTGCATCTGGCCGGTGCTTCGGCTGCTGTGGGCCACGGTCACCAACGCCGAGGGACATCTGGACCTGGGCAACGTCCAGCATATCATGGCCTCGACGAATTTCTTTACCTCGCTGGGCAACTCGATGATGCTCGGCCTGACGGTGGCGGTGATTTCCACCGTCATCGGTTATGTGTTTGCCTACGCGGTGACGCGCACCGACATGAAGGGCAAGCGCTTTTTCCATTTCATGGCGATGATGCCCATCCTTTCCCCGCCCTTTGTGATTTCCCTGGCCATGATCCTGCTGTTCGGGCGCAGCGGCGTGATCACCAAAACACTGCTGCACATCCGCAACCACAACGTGTACGGCTTTGGCAGCCTGGTCATCGTGCAGACGCTGGCGCTGTTCCCGCTGGCGTACCTGAACCTCAAGGGCGTGCTGGAGAGCATCGACGGCTCTGTGGAGGATGCCTCGCGCTCCCTGGGCGCCAGCCGCATGAAGGTATTCACCTCCGTCACCCTGCCGCTGAGCATCCCCGGCGTTTTCAGCGCCCTGCTGATCGTGTTTGCCAAGTCCATCAGCGATTTCGGCAACCCGCAGGTTCTGGCCGGAAACTTCTCGGTGCTGTCCGTGGACGCTTATATGCAGATTACCGGCCTGTATGACCTGAAAACAGGCGCGTTCATGGCGCTGAGCATCCTTTTGCCCGCCATGCTGGCTTTTTTCATCCAGAAGTACTGGGTGGCCCGCAAGTCGTTCGTGACCATTACGGGCAAGCCGGTGGGCAACGTCCAGAAGATCCGCGACCGCCATATCGTGGTGCCGCTGTTCATCTTCTGCCTGCTGATCACCGTGATCGTGCTGATGCTGTACGGGACGGTCGTATGGATCTCTCTGGTCAAGACCTGGGGCGTGGACATGAGCTTGTCCTTTAAAAACTACGAGTTCGTGTTCAAGCGGGGCATCAGCGCGATGCAGGATACGCTGCTGCTCGCCCTGATCGCCACACCCATCACCGCGCTGCTGGGCCTGGTGATCAGCTTCCTGCTGGTGCGCAAGCGCTTTTTCGCCAAGAAGCTGATGGAAGTCGCTTCCATGATCCCCTTCGCGGTTCCCGGCATTGCCCTGGGCATCGGCTACATCCTGTCGTTCAATACGCCGCCCATCCTGCTGACGGGCACCGCGGTGATCATCGTGGCGGCGCTGGTGTTCCGAACGCTCTCCGTGGGCGTGGAGGCCGGCAGCAACAGCCTGCGCGCCGTGGATGCCAGCATTGAGGAAGCCAGCGCCGTGCTGGGGGCCAATAACCTGACCACCTTTACCCGCATCTCGCTGCCGCTGATGCGCTCCGCGCTTTTCTCCGGGCTGCTGAACGCCTTCGTGCGGTCCATGACCAGCGTCAGCGCGGTCATTTTCCTGGTCAGCGTCAACTGGAACCTGCTGACGGTCTCCATCATGTCCGAAATCGAAGGAAGCCGCCTGGGGGTGGCGTCCGCGTACTGTGTCGTTTTGATGATCATCGTGGTGATCGCGATGCTGATCCTGGAACTGGCGGTCAACGGCGAAGGCCCAAGGAGGAAAAGATCATGAGTGAAAAACAGGCTGTCAGCGTGGAGCTGAAGGATTTGGTGAAGGTTTTCCCCGCTTACGGTTCCCAGGGCGATTTTACGGCGGTCAACCATGTGTCCCTGACGGCGGAGCCGGGGGAGATGGTCACGCTGCTGGGCCCCTCCGGCTGCGGGAAAACGACCATCCTGCGCATGGTCTCCGGTTTTGAAATCCCCACCTCCGGCCAGGTGCTGATCGGCGGAAAGAACGTGTCCACGCTGCCGCCCAACAAACGCAACGTGGGCATGATGTTCCAGAGCTACGCGCTGTTTCCCCATCTGAACGTGTTTGAAAACGTGGCCTACGGGCTTCGGATCAAGCGCCGTCCCGATCAGGAGATCCGGGAGCGCGTCCGGCAGGTGCTGGAGCTGATGCAGATCGAGCCCTTTGAACAGCGGATGCCCAATCAGCTTTCCGGCGGCCAGCAGCAGCGCGTGGCCCTCGCCCGCGCAGTGGTCACGGAGCCCAGCGTGCTGCTGTTTGACGAACCGCTTTCCAACCTGGACGCCAAACTGCGGGAATACATGCGCGACGAACTGCGCAAGATCCAGCAGCGCGTGGGCATCACCAGCATTTACGTCACCCACGACCAGAGCGAGGCCATGGCCATTTCCGACAAGGTGGTGGTCATGCGCAGCGGCATCATCAAACAGGTGGGCACGGCCACGGGCATCTATACTTCTCCGGACAGCTGCTTCGTGGCTGACTTCATGGGGAAGGCCAATTTCCTGCCCGTCACCGGCTGGCAGCAGGGAGAAACCGTCCGGGTGTTCGGCCAAACCGTCCGCGCGAAGGCCAGCGCCACGCTGGGAAACCAGGAGCCGGTGCTGATGGTGCGGCCGGAAAACGTGCTGCTGGATCAAAACGGGCCCTTCCGCGCGAAGGTGGAGACCGCCACCTACATGGGGCAGACCTTCCAGTATGTGCTGGACTGTGAAGGCACATCCATTTCCGTGGCCGATTACAGCTACCACACCAACGGCGTATTCAAGCCCGGCGACGAGGTGCGCTGGAGCATGGTGGAGGAATCGCTTCGGCTGATTCCCAAAGAGGAGAAGGACGCATGAACGAACAGGCTTTCCTGGAGGCCGCAAAAGAAGCCGCCCAGTCAGCCGGACGTATGATCCGGGAGGAAACGAAGCGCCCCCATACGGTCAGCCGGAAGCAAGGCTTTGATTTTGTCACCGAGGTGGACCGCCGCAGCGAGGAAATCATCCGCGGCATCATCCTGTCCGCTTTCCCGGATCACGGCTTTTTCGGCGAGGAGGAGGTTTCGGCAAGCGCCTGTTCCGAGGATCAGCTTTTATCTCAAGCGGGGGAATACCTGTGGGCTGTGGACGCGCTGGACGGCACGACCAACTTCATTCGCGGCATCCCCCAGTACGCCGTTTCCGTCGCCCTGATCCGGCGCGGGCAGACCATCGCCGGGGCCGTATACGATCCGAGCCGCGACGAGCTGTTTTCCGCCCTGCGGGGCCGCGGCGCGGCGCTGAACGGCCAGCCGATCCGCGTTTCCGGAAGGGAAGCGCTTTCAGATGCCATCCTCTCCTTCGGTTTTCCCGCTTCGGATATGGAAAAACGCAGGCAGACCGTCCAAAGATTCGACCGGCTTGCCCCTTTGCTGGGCAGCCTGCGGGTATTCAACTGCGCGTCGCTGCTGCTGTGCTATACCGCCTGCGGACGGATCGACCTGACCTTTGAGCAGGGCATCCACCTGTGGGATATGGCCGCCGGGCTGCTGCTGGTGGAGGAAGCCGGAGGCATCACGCGCGGGCTGGACGGCCGTCCGCTGACCGTATACGCCCGGGAAAACCTTGCGGGGCCCGAGACCCTGGTCCGCCAGCTTCTGGCCCATCCCATCTGATACTATTCTTCTTCTAAAAGCTTAACATCTTTCGGCGTCTTTTCCGTCCTGGCGTTGCTTTGGTCGCCCCGCGCTGCTCCGCTGCGCGGAAGCGCGGGTTTCGGGCGGCAATCCAAGGATTGCCCGTCCTCAGCCTC
>JAFZOG010000052.1 GCA_017550745.1 Clostridia bacterium
CAGCTGAAAGATGCCTTGCTTCAAATCCAGGACGGCCGGGAAGAAATCGCTCATGGGCTGGCCCAAATACAGGAGGGTGAAACGCAGATCCGGGATGGCATAGCCGAGGCGGAACAAAAAATATCCGAAGGGGAGGACGAGCTGAACGCCCGGCGCATCGAAGTGGAAAACGGATGGGCGGAAGCCCAGGCGGAATTTGCGAACGGAAAAGAGGAATTGCAAAAGGCGGCGGATGAGCTGGCAGAATGGGAAGGCTACCAGGCGCTGAGCAATCAATTTCTGCTGCGCTTCTCTGCTGACGCTTCCCCATCCGCCGTTCTGCAGGCGGCAAAGGCTGCCTTGCAGGACGCGAACGTGCTCAGTTCCTATCTTTTTCAGGATTCACCCGTTAAGCAGCGGATAGACGACAACCTGATTCCCATGGGAACCATGGCGAATTTTATTCCTATTGTTTTTTTCGGCATTACGATGATCGTCGTTTACCTGTTCATGGCCCTGATGATCCGCCAATGCCGGCGGGAAATCGGTATCCTGCGGGCGCTGGGTTTTACGCGGTTCAGGGTGATCAGCCTTTTCTGCGGCGTCGGGTTTGCGGTATCCATCGGCGCGGTGGCGCTGGGCCTGGTTCTTTCGCTGGGGGTGCAGCGGTATCTTTGCGCTTACTTTTACGATCTTTTCTTCCATCTTCCCATCAGGTACTATGTGTTTAACACCCAAAGATTTTTGCTTTCCGCTGTGCTGACTGTGGCAGCGGTGCTTTTGTCCACGCTGGTCGGCGCTTCCTCCATCAGCAGCATTCAGCCGTCGGAAGCCATGACGCGGCCGCAGCCCGCCACCGTCAGAATCCCGCGGCTCATCCAATGGATGCTTCGCGGCGCGTCGCCATTCTTCAAGTTCAGCATCATTTCCCTGCTGCGCAATAAGCTCCGGTTTCTTTTTTCCGCCTTTTGCCTGTCCGGGTCCGTCATGATGGTTTTTACCTCTTTTTCCCTCATTTCCTCCTCCAATGAAATCATCCACCAGGTGTTTGACCGCTGCATTCATTATGACTGTCAGGTTTTCATTCGTGCCGGGGCGGGAGATGATCTGCGGGGGCAGCTTGCCGCGCTTCCATATGTTTCGGATGTGGAAGCCATGGATTACTACGCGGCGGAAATATCCTTCCAGGGCAATACAGAAAAAACGACGGTTGCGGCGGTGCGGGAACAAACGGAATTGGTGACCGTAGAAGATCAAAATAAAAAGCCGGTCCCCATCCAGGGAAACGGCGTGATCTTGGAAAAGCATCTGGCTGAACAGCTGGGCGCGGACACAAACGATATCATCATCGTCAACGGTGTTTCCCTGCCGGTGGCCGCTGTTTCCCAGCAAAACGGCAGCCGTTTTCAGTATGTTACGCTGACGACAGCGCAGGCGCTGTCCAATCAATCCCTGCATTCCCTGGTTTTCCGCATTCCCCTTGAAAAGGAAAACGATCTGATGCAATTCCTGATGGGGCAGGAGGATGCGCTTTATACATCCTTTACCCGTTCGGCTTATTCCGCTTATGAGACGATCCTGTCCGGCGCGAAAATCGTTTCCCTGGTTTTGATCTTTCTTGCCATGGCCATTGGCATGGTCATCGTGGTGAACACATCCCAAACCAACCTGCTGGAACAGAAAAAGGAATTGTGCGTGCTGCGTACCCTGGGCTTCCAGCACAGCGCGGTATCCCGATATTGGTTCTGCCAATCCATTCTGCATTTCCTGGTTTCCTGTGTGTTTGGCTTTCCCGCAGGCATTGAACTGACAAAATACACCCTCCGGCAGTTGGAAATGACAGACCGCGCCTACACCTTTGTAAACAATCCCATGGATTACGCGATGACCGCCGTTTTTGTGTTCTGCGCTATTATCCTGAGCCATTTGCTGACCATGCGCGCGTTGAAGGGGTGGGATATTGTGGAGGTTGTGAAGGAAAAGGAATAGCGTTTTTGATCCTTCTGTTCAGGGATCCGCTTCTTTATCGTTTTGTTTCACTTTCATTCGTCCCGGTTATAAGGATAATCCCGATGAGGCATCATCGCGTAAGGGATCACAATATGCCTGGGCAGGGCCCGTCCCATGCGCGTGATCGCTTCCATCAATTCCTCCCGGATCCGGCAGCGCTCCTGATCCATTGGCGCGTCAGCGCGGTAACGGATGGGTTTCCCCAAAATGATCTTTTTCAGCCTTGGCGCAATATACATGGGTACAAATGACAGTTCTTTCTGGGTCTGATTGTAGTACATCCGCGCCGTGTCGATAAAGCGATCCTGAAAATCGTATACGATGTTGTTGTATGGCACATGATGTTCCGGAAAAATCACAATGTTTTTGCCTTCGCACAGCGCCCGCACCGTCCGGCGGAAGGTCGTCATCACCCGCGCGTCATGATACACGGGGATGGTGTTGGCGTTGTTGAAAATAAGGACGCAAAGCGGGGCGATCAGATAAGAAAGAATCCTGTAAAAAGCATGCGTGTACCGTGGCTTCATGGACCAGAAATCCTGAAATGTATAAGCCGGCACTTCTTCTATATGCATCATTTCCGCGGCGCACCAGGTACAGCGGTTGCTGCCAAGATACAGTTCAACGGCAAATGGGCCATACGCTTGGGCATGATTGCCCACGATGATCGCCCCGTCTTCCGGTACATTCTCCAGCCCTTCCACCCGCATTTTAGGAAACAGCGCCTTTACCAAACCTTTGATTGCACGGTATCCTGCCGATGTTTTTTTAGTCTCCATAGAAATAATCCTAAAACTATTTTTGCTTTCGCAGCCGCTTGTCTGTCCCAAATTACACAACGCCATTCCGACGCAAAAAGGATTATAGCATAAAACAGACGCACTTCGCAATGTGATAATCAATTTGGGATTATAGCATTTCTGCATGACATATGATACTGTTTCTCAAACAGTCCCATTTTACCACACAGTGTCCAACAAATAAACCTGTTCATTGTTTTTATTTTGGAGTGTTTTTCAGTGACATCAGGCTTTTGCATGAAGGAATTACTGAATGAGTCTGTATTTCCTTGGTTGCATGTCTGGCATAACCATGGTAAAATACAGTCCGATATCGTGACTCCATGAACTGAGTACCGTCGGTATCGAAGCAAGTATTTCCTTCGCAAAGCAGGGAAGCATTTATCGGGTATCAGCGCTTTGGACCATTCTTCTGTTGCTGGCTGCGTTTTTTGTCCATCTGCCATAAAAAGTGATCAAGGAGGGAAACAAGATGAACGTCTATGATTTTGACGGAACGATTTTTTCTTCGGATTGTTCCATCGGCTTTGCTTTCTGGTGCATGAATCACCATCCGAAGCTGTGGTTCACGTTTTTTCCGGCCGCGCTGAAAAACCTGATCCTCAGCAAAAAAGGGAAGATGCCGGAATACCTGATGCAGCGCAAGTTCTTCAGCTATCTTACAATGATCGATGATTTTGACACGCAGATCGAGCGGTATTGGGATAAAAACGAAAAGAAGATCGCCTCCTGGTATCTTAAGCAAAAAAGGCCCGACGATCTCATTATCAGCGCGTCTCCCACCTGCATCATTGAGCCCATCGCTAAAAGGCTTCATGTGAACTTTATCGCAACGGAATACGACCGCGAATACGGCGTGCTTTTGAATAACCTGATGTACGCGAAGGAAAAGGCCAGGTACATCATCGACCATGGATTCCCAATGATTGAAAATTTTTACTCAGATTCTCTTGCCGATACGCCGCTTGCATTGTGCGCCGAAAAAGCCCATTTGGTAACAAACAAGGCGACAACCGTCATTGATTGGCCGGATCTTGATCCGGAGACGATGAAAACCGTGAAAAAGAAGATCAATACAGGCTGGAGCACCCATCTGAAAGAATGATGAATCAAAACCACCGGCTGAGCCGGTGGTTTTGATTATTGGCAGTTTTCAACAGCAAATCATTCTGCGATGAATATGTTGGCAGAGAAGATAGATTGGCATTTTCGCCTGAAACGAAAACTATTATCACATTTCAAGCGCCATATTGCCTTGCACAGCTAAAAATTTATTATTCCGTGGACAAGCAAAAAAACGATTATCAGGACATACGTTCAACAAAGGAGGCGGGTGGTGTGAAAAAGAACGATGTACCTGCAGTTCATTGCGAATATACAGAAGCCGAAAAGAGCCTCTCCCATTTATTGGAGGAATCTTTTCGGCTCTATCTTGTCCGTATCCTTGCGGCGGCAGGGAGCAATTCGGTATCATGTAGCCGATGAATGGCTGCTTATTTCAAGGAGGATAAGCTGTGCAGGAAATAAGTAACCCCACGGATTACCATGTCGCCCTATATATCCGGCTGTCAAAGGAGGATGAAACCGAAGGGCCGTCCCAAAGCGTTACCAACCAGCAATCGCTGCTGAATGAGTTTGTTCGGCAGCATCGGCTGTCCGTGTACGATACCTACATTGACGACGGCTTTAGCGGGACCAGCTTTGACCGCCCGGATTTCCTGCGAATGATCGCCGACATCGAGGCGAAAAAGGTCAATATGGTCATCACCAAGGATCTGTCCCGCCTGGGGCGGGACTACATCATGACCGGCCACTACATGGAGCGGTACTTCCCGGAGAAACGGGTACGGTACATCTCCCTGCTGGACGGTATCGATACAGGCGTGGAGTCCAGTGCCAATGACATCACGCCGTTTCGTGCCATCATGAATGATATGTACGCCAAGGACATTTCCAAAAAAATCAAATCCGTGAAGCATGACAAGCAGCGCAAGGGGCAGTTCATCGGCGGCAAGCCCATGTACGGCTATAAGATGCACCCCACAGAAAAAAACAAGATCGTCATAGACGAAGAAGCTGCTCCTGTTGTCAGGCGCATTTTTGCCCTGGCATTGGAGGGTGTCAGCTGTCGGCAGATCGCCGTGCGGCTGAACGAAGAGCATATTCCCACACCTGCGTCCTACGCCAGGCTGACCCGCAGTACAAAAGGGGCATACTGCGGCCAATGGTCGTCAGAGCGCATCTCTGAAATGCTGAAAAATGAAACCTACATCGGCCATATGGTGCAGGGACGAACGGTAAAAACCAGTTATAAGTCCAAGAGATGCCATACGCAACCGAGGGACAACTGGGTGGTAGTAAAAAACACCCATGAGCCGCTGATCGATGAGGAATCTTTCCGGAAAATTCAGCTGCTGGTCAGCAGCCGCAAACACACCCGAAGCCGAACCTACGATTTTCTGCTGAAAGGGATGATCTACTGCCACGAATGCGGCTGTCCCATGGCAGTGATGAACCGTCCCAACGCCGCCGGGGAAGAAAGGCTGTTCTTCGTCTGCCGCACCTACCAGCGGTTCACCAAAGCGGGGGTATGTACCTGCCACTCCATCAAAGAGCAAACGGTGACGGAAGCTGTGATCGCCAAGGTGAAAGAAGTATGCCAATCCTTTTTTCGCCCGGAAAGGCTGCAGCCCATTGCCGCCGCGGCACTAAAGGAAGCACGGAAAACGGATGCCAGCGAAGCGGAAATCCAGAGTCTGCAAAGCAAAATCGAGAGCCTGAGCGCAAATTTAGACAAAGTGTACATGGATCGGCTCAGCGGCCTGCTGTCCGAGACAGACTTTGACCGCATCTACAAACGGGTGATGATGGATCGCGCTGCGATGGAAGAAAAGCTGAAACTGCTTGAAGCGCAAAAGAAAAGCCCAGTCTCCACCGAAGAAATGGCAAGGAAGCTGGTGCAGCAGTACCTGTCTTCTGCCTGCACCAGCCGGGAACTGCTGGTAAGCCTCATCGAACGTGTGGAACTGACCGACGACAAGCAAATCATCATCAAATTCCGCTTCCGGGAACTGGAAGCTGTTTCTTAAACCATTTATAGCCGAATTTCGCAAAAGGGCAAATTACCTGAATGCCCTTTACGGCTTTCTCGGAGGAGTCTGGGGGAAACCGCTCTTTGGCTTCCAAAGAGCGGTTTCCCCCAGAAAATTCCCCGGTTCATCCAGGTAACAACCGTTTACAATAAGCGCTGTGCTATGTATCCCGCATAGAAAAGCGGGCTTTGGAACTGCTCCGCGCGCACCTGGAAAAAGCGTAGGCTATCACAGTTTGATCTTTCAGCGCATAGGATACAGTAAAAATCCGGAAACGAGGTGGTTCTGTCGCTATGGAACAAAACGCAAACACATCCGCGCTGAAAACCGAAGAAGCAGTGCTGCTTCCGGCGCTGCCCCGGCACAGCCTGAGCGGCAGGCTTGCGCTGCAGGCCGCTTTGCAAAAAGCGGACGCCATGAAAGAAAAACAGATCGGAAGCGCAGTGAGCGCTGCGCTAACGGCAGACGGGAAAGCCTCATCCCGCTCCCGCATTGAAAAAAACAGTCCCGCTTCGCCTGTCCAACCGGCCGGAAACCGCCCTGCCGCCCGCGCAGCCCTCTATCATATCCTGCGAAGTAAAGCATAAAGCAATGCGGCGCATGGAAAAAGATGTCCCGTTTTTCAAGGAATGCTGAAAGTATCCCATTTTTCAGCATTCAGAAAAACCCGCTTCACTCTCCATGCGCCGCATTTCTTTCCCGGGATATGCTGCAGAAAAACCGGCTGCCCTTATCTGGAAAACAGCTGCGTCACATACATATTGCCGTTCTCATCATACGCGATGCCGATGCCCACTTTGTCCCACTGGCTGCCCAGAATATTTTGCCGGTGGCCGTCGCTGCTCATGAACGCGGCTTCCGCTTTTTCCACATCCCTGTGATGCGCGATGTTTTCGCCAACGCCCTTGTATTCGTAATTAAACGTGTCCAGCATCTGGGCCGCATTGCCATAGGTCGGGGATTCATGCGCAAAATAATGGTTGCTGTTCATATCGTTGGATTTGAGCCGGGCCAGCTTCGAAAGCTCGGGATCCAGCGTCAGGGGAGAAAGGCCGTTTTTGGCGCGGTCTTCATTTAATAAATTCAACAGTTTTTGCTCTTGCATAGTGGAATCAAATGTAGTATAATCACCCGTGCTTACGGTAGGCGCGTGTGTCGGCGCGATATAAGTCCACTCCGCCGCCGGCTGCTGATTGACCACCGGCGCTTCCGTAGGCCGGATGACCGGCCGGGCTGTCTGATAAACCGAAGCGTCCACCGGCTGGGCCACCTGGTAAACCGAAGCGTCCACCGGCTGGGCCACCTGGTAAACTGAAGCGTCCACCGGCTGGGCCGTCTGATATACAGTGCAGTCATACTGATACTGCTGCGGGGCTTGGACGCTGGCTTCGGTCTTCAGCTGTTCTTCCACCCAGTTCATGATCTCCGCCAGGTCCCCCGCGGTGGGGATGGAGGAGGAATCAATCATCGGGGAAGCGTCGCTGCAGCCCGAGGTAGTCACCAGCTCATAATAAACAAACATGCAGGTAGCGCCGTCATCATCCGTCCACGATTTGGTAACAACGTTGGACGCGTCCTGAGGGATCTGCAGGGATTCCAGCCAGGCTTCCATCGATAAATTGCCCAGAGAGATTTCTTCGGAATAAGCGCTGGGGAAGAAAAGGGTGAACATTACGAGAACCAGCAAAGCACTTAACAACTTTTTCATTACTTTCATGCGTCCTCCTTGGTTACATTTACGCGGTAGAAATAACACAATATGTATTCTATTACATGATCTCCAAAAAATCAATACATATTTGGATTAAAATAGTATGAAATAATTGGATCATTTGTTATTAGGAGGTAATGGAAAATGCGTCTGATCAAATGCCCGCGGTGTGAATTGAACTACATCACCCCGGAGGAGGGTTACTGTAAAATCTGCAAACGGGAAATGAAAGGCGAGCCCCAGCAGGAAGAAATCGAGCTGTGCACGGTGTGCAACGAGCATCCGGTGCTGCCCGGCAAGGACGTTTGCCTGTTCTGCCTCAAAGAAATGAACGCCAACGACGACCGGGGCGATGAGGAAACGGAAAACCCGGTGGACGAGGCAAGCCTCAGCGGCATCGACCCCGTGAGCGCCATGGACGAGATCATTCCCGATATTCCCGAAGATATTCCCGAGCGGGAATATGACGAAATCGAAAGCGAAATGTCCCTGGAGGAGCTGGAAGACGAGGAAGCCGAGGATGACGACGACGACGAGGAAGACAAGATTTAAGTGGGTATCTACGCGATAGGCGATCTGCATCTGCCGGGCGGCGAAAACAAGCCCATGGACATCTTCGGCGTCCACTGGGAAGGGCATTTTGAGCGAATCAGCCAGGACTGGCGTGAAAAGATTCGGGATGAGGATGTGGTGCTCATTCCCGGAGACATCAGCTGGGCAATGCAGCTTGAGGACGCCTTGCCCGATTTGAAGGCCATCGGCGCGCTGCCGGGGAGCAAAATCATTCTGCGGGGAAACCATGACTATTGGTGGAGCAGTATTTCCCGCCTGAGGGAGGCGCTGCCAAAGGATATGTACGCCATCCAGAATGACGCGGTTCTGATCGGCGGCACAGCCTTTTGCGGCACACGCGGATGGACGGCGCCCGGCGGCGCTGCGGCAGCGGAAGATGAAAAAATCTACCGGCGGGAATTGCAGCGGATGGAAATGTCCCTGGATAGGGCCGTCAAGCTGAACGCGTCCCGGCTGGTGGTATTGTGCCACTATCCCCCGCTCGGCGAGGGAGGGAGCCAAACGCCTCTTTCCAGGCTTTTGGAGCAATACCCTGTGGACGACGTGGTGTACGGCCACCTCCACGGCCCATCCCTGCGAAGCGCGGTGAACGATACCCTGCGCGGGATCCGCTATCATTGCGTCTCCTGCGACGGCCTGCAATTCCAGTTATTCCGCCTTCCGGACAATAAAGTGGAGCCAAATCCCATCAGTGATGGGTAATGATGCGTATCATTCCCTTTCAACGGCTGTTTTCAGCCGTTTTTTTGTTTTTGGAGCACATACGGTCCCATTTTGTGGAGAAAAGTGACGGCGTGTAAATATGTGGATGAATTATGAACTTTTTATTACACATCCCCAAAAACACCGACACACAAAATCAATAAATATCTGTTGATTACTTCTGTTTATATACTCTTTTTATTGTGCATTTTGTCAGATTTTATTACAATAAGAAAACATGTTCCCTTTGAAATACAACGAGATTATGACGATTCTATTTATATATGACGAACTTATTAAATAATTATGACAGAAATATTTCCCAAAGAAAAACCGTTCCCCTGAAACTAAACTTGACAAAGTGCTCAAAAGTGCCTAAAATTGGTGATGAGTTCACGAAAGTGGAGAATATGTGGCGGATAAAGGTGGTGATTCCATGGCGAATGATGATATCTCGCGCAAAACGCCTGCATCGGAAGGCGGCGAGAACGCCATGGACAGCGAAAACACCAGCGGAAACCCGCCGTCTTCTCTTCCGTTTTTAGGTTTTACAGGTTCCTATCCCCATTCCATCGACGCCAAGGGGCGCATGATCATTCCCGCCGCGTTCCGTGAGGCGCTGGGCAGCCGTTTTGCCGTCGCGCCGTCGCCGGATTTTCAGGCCGTGGCGCTGTATCCCATCGCCGACTGGATCACCCGCCGGGATGAACTGGTGGCGCTGGTGAAACGCAAGCCTGTCGCGCAGCCGTTTCTGGATCTGTTTACCCGCTACAGCTACACCGACTGCGAGGCCGACACCCAGGGCAGGCTGCTGCTGCCCCAGCGCGTCCGTTCATGGCGCCTCGGAGACGTGCGGGACGTGGAAGTCTCCGGCGCGTACGACCACATCAAAATCATCTCCGCCGCCAAGGGGCAGGATCAGGACCGCACATTCGACGAGAAGTATCCCGATCCGCTGGCCTTCCTGACCGCGCTCAAGGACGATTAAGGGAAACGCGGGAAGCAATCGGCACATCATATGCTCACGGGACAGCGCGCATGCTGTTATCCGGATAGTTTATCCATCTGTTTATTTCGCATCGTTTTCTACGGAATAAAGCGCGAAAGCGCGTAAGCGATAAAAGGGTTCTAAATTTCTTCCGGGGAGGATACAATGATGTATAAGGGCAAGAGTGGGCAGTTTGCCACGGCCGGCGTCCAGTGCACCCCTTCCATGCGGCTGAATGTGCGCAGCAATGTACGGCTGCCGGATTCCGAGGTCGGCGGTTCATGGTACGCGGACGACCAGAAGCCGTTTTATGCCGAAACGGTGTGCGTGAAGAAGCGCGAGCCGATGACCGTTCCCCTGAACGCGGCGCTGGTGGCCCTGTGCATCCTGTTTGTGGTATTCGGTTCCCTGGCACTGAACCGCGTGATCCGCAAGACGGCCATCGCCAAGGACATCCATGCCATGTCCCAGAGCATCGAGGAAACGAAAACCCGGATCGACGGCCTGACCCTGCAGGTAAAGGAAGCCCGCGACAGCGCGCGCATCGGGTACGACGCGTCGCACAGGCTGAATATGATCGCCGCCTCCGAGGCTGAAACGATCGCCGTCCATGCCCCTGACACCCGGCCCTTTGGAGAAGAATCCGCCCCCGGAGGGGAGGCATCCCCCGCCACCGTTCAAGGCGCTATGAAAACCGGCAGCCGATAACAGCGGTTTTTCCGCATCGCCTGCCGCCCGGAGAAGAAAAGCATGCGAGCAGGACTTGTGACCCGGAAACGGTTACTGACGATGCTCACGGCGCTGACAATACTGTTTGCGCTGGTAGGGATACGGATCGGAAGCCTGACGATCGTTCAGAGCGAAGCGCTGACTGCCCGCGGCGTGCGTCAATGGACCCGGGAGGGCGTGGTGACGGCGCGGCGGGGCACCATTGAAGATACCAACGGCGACGCGCTGGCCCTCTCCGCCACAGCGTATATCGTCACCGCCAACCCGCAGCAGGTCAGGGACGAAGCCGCGTTTGCCAAGGTCCTGGCCCCAGTGCTTAACGTAGAGCCGTCCTTCATCGAAAAACGGCTTGAAAACAAAAAGCTGGCCTCCGTCATCCTCAAGCGGCAGGTCAGCCGGGACACAGTGGATAAAATACGTTCCCTGCGGACAGAAAATTTAGAAATGAATGCTCTGCTGCGGGGAATTTCATTTGACGAAGACACCAAAAGGGTGTATCCTAAGGGGGAGATGCTTTCCCAGGTATTGGGGCTGACGAATGTGGATTCCGTCGGCCAGAGCGGGCTGGAAAGCCTGTATGAAACGCTGCTGCGGGGCAAGGCCGGTTCGCTTCGCACGGAAGTGGACGCCGCCTCCCGGATGCTGCCGGACGGAAAGACCGCCTACGTGCCGCCCCAGACGGGCTATACGCTGCGGCTTACGGTGGACAGCACCGTGCAGGGCGTGGTGGAAAAGGCCATGCGGGAATGCATCGCGGTCAACGACGCCCTCTCCGTGCAGTGCCTGGTCATGGACGTGAACACCGGGGCCCTCCTGGCGGTTTGCATGAAGCCGGATTACGACCCCAACGATCCGCCCCGGAACGACCTGGAAACCCTGCAGGCGCTGATGCGCATCACCGTGGTTTCCGACGTGTACGAGCCGGGCTCCACCTTCAAAATGCTGACTTGCGCCGCGGCGCTGGACAGCGGGGCGGCCACTCTGAACGACCATTTCACCTGCACCGGCTCCATCACCGTGGACGGCGACCGCATCCGCTGCTGGAAGGCAAGCCACGGCGACCAGGATCTGACAAACGCCCTTGCCAACAGCTGCAACCCCGCCTTCGTCACGCTGGCCCTGCGCATGGGCACGGAAACCTTCTACAAATACCTGCGGGCCTTCGGCCTGGGCGTCAAAACCGGCATTGACCTGCCGGGGGAAAGCGCGGGCATCCTGATCAATCCCCGGTACGTGAAAAACGTTGATCTCGCCCGCATCGGGTTTGGGCAGAGCGTGGCGGTTACGCCGCTGCAGCTGGTCACCGCCGCGTGCAGTGTCATCAACGGCGGCAGGCTGATGAAGCCTTTCATCGTCAAGGAAGTGCTGGATGAGGATGGAAACGTGGTGGACCGCACATCCCCTGCGGTCATCGCGAATCCCATCACGCCTGAAACCAGCGCTGTGATGCGCACGCTGCTGGAAAACGTGGTGGAAAACGGCGGCGGGAAAAACGGCGCAGTGGCCGGCTACCGGATCGGCGGCAAAACCGGCACCGCCCAGGTGTATAAGGACGGGCGGGTGGTCAGCAACGTACATATCGGCTCCTTTATCGGCTTTGCGCCCATCGACCAGCCCCGGTTCGCCGTGCTGGTGACAGTGAACGAAGCCAAGGTGCCGGTGGACTACGGCAGCACCACAGCCGCCCCCTTCGCCAGCCAGATCATGGCGGAGGTGCTCAGCTACCTGGGCGTGCGGAAAACCGATCCTTTCTCCACCGAACCGCCCATGACCGCGGTGCCGGACGTGCGGGGCATGACCCTGGCGGAAGCCCGGCGGGCATTGTCCGATGCCATGCTGCTGTGCGAGACAGACGGGATCAGCCAGGCGGTCAGCGACCAGGCGCCTGCCGCCGGCGCGAAGATGGCAGCGGGTTCCAAGGTGATGCTCTATACCTTTGAAAACGATCCGCTGCAGCCCGCCGACCTGGTGTCCGTGCCCAATGTGAAGGGCCTGTCCATGGTGGAGGCGGGCAGAGCGCTCAGGGCCAGGGGCTTTGAAATGGAAATCTCGGGCAGCGGCCTGGCCGTGCGGCAGGAGCCCAGCGCGGGCAGCTTCGCCGCGCCGGGGGAAACAGTGAAGGTCTGTTTCGCGTTGCCCTCCGCTGACGCAATGGACGAGTGAGGCCCGCGGCGCGGCAGCTTTTGCCTCCTCCGTGTCCTGCCGATCTGAACGCCGTACTTTGACCGCTGCACGAAAGCTTCCTTCTTTCCACCTCTTTATGAGAACGGAGTGAATCATCATGTTGTTATCCGTCTTGGCGAACGCCGCGACATCGGAAGTGCTTGGGATCCGGGGCGACTGCGAAATTGCCTCCATGAGCCTGGACAGCCGCAAAAAGCTGGTCAGCGGGCTCTATTTCTGCATTCCCGGCGCGCGGTTCGACGGCCACGCCTTTGCCCCGCAGGCCATTGAAAACGGCGCTGTCGCGCTGGTGGTCACCCATTTTCTGGATATTGGCGTGCCCCAGGTGATGGTGAAAAACGTCCGGGCAGCCATGAGCCACATGGCGGCGGAGTTTTACGGCCATCCCGACCGGGACATGAAGTTGCTGGGCATCACCGGCACCAAGGGCAAAACCACCACCAGCTATCTGGTAAAGGCCATTATGGAGGAAGCGGGCTATACCACCGGCCTGATCGGCACCACGGGCAATATGATCGGCCAGGAATACATCAAAAGCGAGTTTACCACCCCCGAGCCCATCGACTTTTTCCGCACGCTAAAGGATATGCGCCAGGCGGGCGTGACGGTGGTGAGCATGGAGGTGTCCGCCCACGCGATTGAAATGGGCCGCCTGGCGGGGGTGCATTTCGAAGCGGGCTGCTACACCAACCTGAGCCAGGACCACCTGGACCTGTTCGGCACCATGGAGCGGTATTACCAGTGCAAGAAATCCTTCTTCCGCCCCGAATGGATCAGCAATGCCGCCATCAACGTGGACGACGATACCAGCAAGGACATTTTGAAAGATATTGCCGTCCCCCACTCCACCTTCGGCATCTGCAATAACGCCGATATTTTCGCCCGGGATATCGAAATCACCGAAGACGGCGTTTCCTTTATCATGAAGCTGTTCGACGTGAATGAAATGCCCGTGAAGCTGCGGCTGACCGGCATGTTCAACGTATATAACGCCCTGGCCGCGGCGGCCGTGGGGCTGATCATGGGGGTGACCCCCGAGACCATCACGGCAGCGCTGGCGAAGGTAAAGGGCGTGCCGGGCCGGGCGGAGGTGCTGGACACGCATACGCCCTATAAGGTCATCCTGGACTATTCCCATTCTCCCGACGCGCTGGAAAACATCCTCACCGCCGTGCGCGAGTTCGCCCGCGGCCGCGTCATTTCCCTGTTCGGCTGCGGCGGCGACCGCGACCAGCTGAAGCGCCCGCTCATGGGCGAGATCAGCGGCAGGCTGGCGGACTATTCCATCCTCACCAGCGACAACCCCCGCACCGAGGATCCCATGGAGATCCTGGCCGCTATTGAGGAGGGCATCAAAAAAACCGACGGGCAATATACCGTGATCGAGAACCGGCGGGAGGCCATCCGATACGCCCTGCAGATGGGCCGCGACGGGGACATCATCGTGCTGGCCGGAAAAGGCCATGAAACCTACCAGGAGATCATGGGGGTCAAGCGCCCGTTTGATGAAAAGGTCGTCGTGGCTGAGCTGCTGAAGGAATTGGGGAAATAATGGAATCAGCGGATAACGGCCAGAACGGCGTGCCTTCCCCGCGTCCTTCACCGATACGGGGCCGAAGCCGCAGCGAAGCGATTTAAACTTCTCACCTTCCTTACACGCTGCACAAAGCCACTTCACTCCTTACGCGCCGAGCGTCAGGCGCGCCCGGCGATCACGGAAGAAAGGTTCCTGACTGTATGTATCTGATCGAAGCGTTTGCCATGGTCTGCGCTATGGCGGTGGTATTCCTGGTGATGCCGAAGTTCCTGCCGTTCCTTAAAAAGCTCAAGTTCGGCCAGACCATCTACGACTTAGGCCCCCAGGCGCATCTGGCCAAGCAGGGCACCCCCAACATGGGCGGCATCGTGACGGCGCTGGCGACGGTGCTGGTGACGGTGGTATTCACGGTCATCCTCGGCATCAAGCGGGGGTGGACGTTTGGTTTATCCAACGCCCTTTGGCCGCTGCTTTTCATCACCGTCGGCTGCATGGCGCTCTTTGGCTTCCCGGACGACTACATCAAGGACGTAAAGAAGGATCACGAGGGGTTAAAGCCCAAACAGAAGCTCATCGGCCAGATGGTGATCGGCCTGGCCTTCTCCTTCTTCTGCTATCAGAAGTTAGGCAGCGATGTGATCATCCCTTTTACTTCCCTGACCTGGGATTTAGGTATTTTCTATATTCCGATCATGACGGTGCTGGTGATGTTCATTACCAACTCCGCCAACCTCCAGGACGGGGTGGACGGGCTGCTGTCCTCCGTGACGGTGGTGGGGATGATTGCTTTCGGGCTGATCGCTTCATTCCTGGGAGTCAGCATGGCGAAATCCTATTCCCTGGACGTCGTAACGACGATCGAAAAGACGTTTGACTGCGCTCCGAAAGACCTGGGTTTTTATTTCAGTTGGTTCCCGCCCATCTCCATCCTCTGCTTCGCCCTGGCGGGGGCGTCTATTGGCTTCCTGCGCTACAACCGGCACCCGGCGAAAATCTTCATGGGCGATACCGGCAGCATGTTCATCGGCGGGGCCATGGTGGGCGTCGCTATGCTGACCAAGACCCAGTTCCTGCTGATCCCCATCGCCTTCACCTGTATCATGAGCTCCGTCTCCGTCATGCTGCAAAGGGGATATTTCAAGTATACCAAGAAAAAGTACGGCGAGGGCCGGCGCATCTTCAAGATGTCCCCCCTCCACCACCACTTTGAGCTGTGCGGCATGAAGGAAAACCAGATCGTGCTGATGTACGCCGCCGTCACCCTCGTCCTGTCCCTGCTGGCGGTGCTGAGCATGTGGGCGTACTACTGACGCCGCGTGCAGCGGGTACATCCCGAAAACCTAAATCGAGGTGATTCCTTTGGACTGGGAGAATAAAAAAGTGCTGATCGTGGGCATGGCCCGCAGCGGCATCGCGGCGGCGCAGCTTCTGCACAGCGCCGGAGCCGTCGTGACGGTCAACGATATGAAGCCCGCGGAAGCCTTCGGGGAAAAGCTGGACGCGCTGAAGGGCCTGCCTGTTTCCTTCCGTTTGGGAGAGGACGGGCTGGAGGCTTTAAAGGGCCAGGACATTCTGTGCATCAGCCCCGGCGTGCCCATCGACGCGCCCATCGTGAAAGCCGCCCGGGCGGCGGGCATTGCCGTGACAGGCGAACTGGAAATGGCCTCCACCCTGGCGAAGGGGACGCTGCTGGCCGTCACCGGCACCAATGGCAAGACCACCACCGTGTCGCTCCTGGGCGCGATTTTTGAGGCAGCGGGCAAGGTGGCCCACGTGTGCGGCAACATCGGCTATCCCCTGTCCGCCGCCGCGATAGAGAGCAAATATGACCACGTGATCATCGCCGAGGTCAGCTCCTTCCAGCTGGAAACCACCGAAACATTCCATCCCCTCAGCGCCGCCGTGCTGAACGTGACGGAGGACCACCTGAACCGCCACGGCACCATGGAAGTGTATACCGGGCTCAAGCGCCATATCTTCGACGCGCAGGGGCCGGAGGACTTCGCGGTGCTGAACGGTGACGACCCGGCCTGCCGGAAGATGGCGGTCAAATCCAAAGCGCTGTTTTTCTCCAGGCTCCATGAGGTGGAGCAGGGCGCCTTCGTCCGGGACGGGAAAATCATTGTCCGCATCGGTGAAACGGAAAAGGCGGTCTGCGAAGCGGAGGAGCTTCGCATTCCCGGGCCCCACAATCTGGAAAACGCCCTGGCCGCGGCGGCCATGGCCTTCTCCCGTGGGGTGCCCGCCCCCGTCATCCGCCAGGCCATGCGCACCTTCCCCGGCGTGGAGCACCGCATCGAATTCACCCGGGAGCTGGACGGCGTGCGCTACATCAACGACAGCAAGGGCACCAACGTGGATTCCACCATCAAGGCCGTTCAGAGTATGAAGGCCCCTACCGCCATCATTCTGGGCGGCTATGACAAGCACGTGTCCTTCGACCCGCTGGCGGAAGAGATCGCCAAAACCCCGCTAATCGAAAACTGCGTGCTCATCGGCGTCACCGCGCCGCAGATCGAAGCCGCATTAAAGAAAACCGGCTATACCGCCATCCACCACGCAGGCAGCATGCGGGAAGCCATTGAAGCCTGCCGCGCCTTATCAAAGCCCGGCGGGAACGTCCTCCTTTCCCCCGCCTGCGCCTCCTTTGATATGTTTGAAGACTATGAGCAGCGGGGACGCATCTTTAAGGAGATCGTGAATCGCCTGTAACAGGTTTATTACAGCAAAAATGAGGAACACATTCGATGCCAAAGGAATGTGTTCCTTTTTTCATTACGAAAGGGGAAGACTCTGAAAACGCTCAGAAAGGGAAACCGCCATGGTGACCACCGCGCGCAGACGCCGGGCGAAGCCCGTGGACAAAACGCTACTCACCATCATGGTGATGCTGCTGATGCTGGGCCTGCTGACCCTGTTCAGCGCCACGTATTACAAGGCCCAGGACAGGGGCGACGCGCTCTCCGAAGTAAAAAAGCAATTTTTCGGGGTGGCGGTAGGGGCAGCCGCCATGGGCGTTACCATGCGCATCCCCTACCGTTTTTGGGAACAGCGCCGGGTGGTGGTAAGCGGCGTGATCCTGAGCGCGCTGCTGCTCCTGCTGGTGGTGATCCCGGGCATCGGTAAATCCATCAACGGTTCCCGCCGCTGGCTGGCGCTGGGGCCGCTGTCCTTCCAGCCGGGGGAATTTGCCAAATACGCCACCGTGCTGTTCATGGCCATGACCCTGACCGTACGGGGAAAAAAGATCGAAAAGCTGTACACAGGCATTCTGCCGGTGCTGGCCGTGCCGGGTGTCATGTTCCTGCTGATCCTGGAGCAGCCCAACCTGTCCACGGCGGGCACCATCATCATCGTCAGCGTGATCATGGTCATGCTGGCCGGGGCGAAATGGCGGCATATGCTGCTGCTGGGCACGGGGGGCCTGGCGGTGGGCGCGTATTACGCATGGAGCGCGGAATACCGAAGGGAGAGGCTTTTGTCCTTCACAAACCCCTTCGCCAAGATGAGCGACGAAGGCTACCAGCTTTCCCAGTCGCTGATTGCCTTCGGCTCCGGCGGGCTGTTCGGCATGGGTCTGGGCCAGGGGCGGCAGAAATATGCCTACCTGCCCTACCCGGAAAGCGATTTTATTTTCGCCGTCGTGGGCGAGGATTTCGGCCTGGCCGGGTGCCTGGCGGTGATCCTGCTGTTCGTTGCTTTCATGGCCGCGGGCATGCGCATCGCCATGCACTGTGAGGATCGTTTCGGCTGCCTCCTGGCCGCGGGCATCACCTGCATGATCTCCGTGCAGGCGTTCATCAACATGGGCGTAGTGGTAGGCATCCTGCCCACAACCGGCCTGCCGCTGCCTTTTTTCAGCGCGGGGGGCACATCGCTGTCCATCACCATGGCGGCGGTGGGAATCGTGCTGAATATCAGCAGAAGCTGCACGTTCAATCTGGATTGATTTACGGAGGACGGATAAATCATGTACATCTTACAGATTTACTTTTTATTCCATTTCAGTTGAATTCTTCTCCCCACTCCCTGCATAACCCGCCTTTCCCGGTGCCATACTGCTGATGACGGAGGTAGTAGTATGGCAACAGGCAAAGTGGAAATCTGCGGCGTGGATACCGCTACGCTGCCCGTACTCACCAATGACCGCATGCGCGAGCTGTTCCCTCTGGTGCACAGCGGCGACCGCGCGGCGAGAGAAGAATTTATCCGCGGCAATTTGCGCCTGGTATTGAGCGTGGTGCAGCGGTTCAGCAACCGGGGCGAGAGCGCCGACGATCTGTTCCAGGTGGGGTGCATCGGGCTGATCAAAGCGCTGGACCACTTCGACGTGACCCAGAACGTGCGCTTTTCCACCTACGCGGTGCCGATGATCATCGGGGAAATCCGCAGGTATCTGCGGGACAACAACCCCATCCGGGTCAGCCGTTCCCTGCGCGACACCGCCTATAAGGCGCTCCAGGCCAGGGACAGGCTGGTGATCTCCCTGCACCGGGAGCCGACGGTGGAGGAGATCGCGGCGGCGCTTTCCATCCCGCGGGAAGAAGTGGTATTCGCGCTGGAAGCGATTCAGGATCCAGTGTCCCTCTTTGAGCCGGTATACAACGACGGCGGGGACGCCATCTATATCATGGATCAGGTAAAGGACACAAGGCACCAGGACGACAGCTGGCTGGAGCACATCGCCATCAAGGAGGCCATGCGCAGGCTGAACGAGAGGGAAAAGAAAATCCTGCGCCTTCGCTTCTATGAAGGCAGGACGCAGATGGAGGTGGCCGGAGAAATCGGCATCTCCCAGGCCCAAGTGTCCCGGCTGGAAAAAAACGCGCTGGTGCATATGCGCAAATACGTGGCGGTGAACTGAAAAAAGAACGCTCCTTTTCCGGATCCCATGATCCGTGAAAAGGAGCGTTCTGCAATTGCGTTTATTACTTGATTTTTGCGTGCAGAATCGGGGAAAGCGGCTTATAAATCAGCCCGGTGACGATGCTGAGCACCACGCCCTTGAGCAGATTGAACGGCGCGGTAATGAGCAGCAGCAGCTTCCATTCGCTGTCCACAAAGCCCACGTTGGCGAATTTCAGAATGGCGTCCATGTCCATATGATACGCGCCCATGTAGAAGGGCAGCATGATGTACTTGTTTGCCAGCACGCCCACCACCACCATGCTCAGCGTGCCGATCCCCATGCCCAGCAGCGCGGTCTTGCGGGTCTTGTTGCGGTGGTAGATCAGGGCGGCGGGCAGAACGAACGCCGCGCCCATCAGGAAGTCGGCCAGCTCGCCGACCCCCGCGCTGGAAGAGTGAAGCAGGCCGATGGCGCTTTTCAGCGCCAGGATGATCAGGCCCGCCGCCGGGCCCATGGAGAAAGCGCCCAGCAGCACCGGAATGTTGCTTAAGTCCAGTTTGTAAAACGCCACCACCGGGATCTCGATCAGGAACAGGATGGAGGCCACGGCGGTGAGGATCGCCATGCGGGTGAGGTAAGGGGTGGAAAAGATGCTGATTTTCCGTTGATTTGAAGACATAAAAAACCCTCCTTCTTGTCGGCACGCCCCTGTCCTTTTCTTCGCTTTCAGGGACGGACGCGCCGAACACGGGAGGCGCTTTTGCTCCGTTTCTTCTCTCATCCAGACTGTACTGTCGGCTTCGGAATTTCACCGAATCGGCTGAACGGCATTCCGTCCAGTTCGCGGGCTGTCACCGCCGGTAGGGAATTTCACCCGACCCCGAAGAAAACTTCCAGTGGCTTGTGCAGTTGTCGGAATTATTATAACGCGCTTTGCCGCCCGCGTCAAGCCCAGTACCGCGTAAAAACAAAATTGCGGTTACTGCTCAGCCACCCCTGGAGAACCAACGAAGAAACGGAACAAGAGGGGGATTGTCAAGGGGTTCTCCCTTTGACTGAAATCCGCAGCGGCGGCGTGTACGGCGCGAGGACGGAAAATTTCTGTAAGGAGCGTAGACG
>JAFZOG010000053.1 GCA_017550745.1 Clostridia bacterium
AGGGACAAAAGCCCTTTGGCTTTCAGGCTCAGCCGTTTGTCCTGAAGATGGATGTTGGACATGGCGGTGTAATTGCTGTTCTTCTGGATTTTGAATATCTCCGACATGCCGGTATCCTCCCTTCATAGGCTGTCGAACTCATCCAAGGTATCTTCCAACACGTCTTCATCGCTTTTCTCTGGCTCCAGCTTTTCCATTTCCGCAAAGTGTTTTTCCAATTCAGCTAATGTAAATTCTTCTCTGAACCGTCCGATCCAGCTTTTACCAAGCCGCGCGCTGACACGCTTTTCCATTTCGAGCAGTCGCTTCCAAAGCACAGGATGGGATTCCCGGAAGAAGGCTTGCTCTGTGCGCATCCGAAACGGGCAGCACCAGCATGTACAGTGGCTGCTATATGCTATGTTGTTATAAAGGGAAAAGCCATTAACCCAGCAGACCAGACGGGCAGAATCGCCCGCATCATTCCATTCCATAAACGGATAACGTATTTCACTATGATGCTGGCGCGGCCTGATCAGATGCGTTTCATTTGTCGTAAGGGGGATGTAGTGTATGACGCTGCTTTCCTGCTCCATGCGGCATATTTCCTGGTCGATCACATGGTCGATCATCTCTGTACAGCACCAGCGTTTACGGCTGCGTGGCCAGCCGTTGCCCACGAGTGGGATACCAAGTCTTTTCCGCTTTGCCCGCTGGTATTGTGAATGAATTGGAGCTTCCAGCAGCATATATTCAAAGCTGTGAGGATGCTTTAAGCAGGTGATATGTATGCCGCGTTCCTGGTACAGCCATTGATCCAATCGCCATAGGTGTTCGTATGCTTCTGGAAACTCCATACCGGTATCAGCGAACAAAACAGCGTCAATGGGTATTTCTTCTTCCACCATTCGCAAAAGGAGATAAGTGGAATGACAGCCGGTTGTGATTGAAACAACATGGCGGGGGCTTTGATTTTCAGACATGGGCGTTTCCTCTCTTTCTTCAACGGCCTTGCTGTTGCTGCCGCTTCTTTACTTGCTGCTTGTGCCAGCTCTCCACCAGACGAAGAATGACATCCGCGACCTTTTCATCCGAATAGCTTTTGGGGAAATACTTGCGTATCTTGGGGTTGTGCAAAAAGCTCTGATCCAGGGGCGGCTTTTTCACTTCGGCAAAGATTTCGTCCATCGCCACCCTGGTCAGCTTGCCCTCCTGACTTAGCTTTTTCAATCGCTGGGCCTGGGACAGCGAAGGGGAAGTCTGGGCCTGTTCCAGCGCGGAAATGATCTGTTCCTGTTCGTCATGCGTCAGATAGGAAAGCTCAACCGCAGGATTAAACTTGATTTTCCTATCATCCACCATTTGAAGCAGGGGAGGAATCAGGTTTGTCAGACGGATAAAACGCTGTACAGTACGAGCGCTTTGGTCCGTCCCTTCGGCCACAGATTCATCCGCTCGGAAATTCGTGCCAACTTGGCACGAATTTTCCTTGGATGGCCTTCCGGCCTGATGGCGTAAGGCTTCCAGCTTCATTTTGTAGGCAAAAGCCCGTTCGCTGGGCAGGATGTTTTCCCGCTGCAAATTGGTATCCACCATCACCAGAATGGATGCGTCATCGTCCAGATTCCGCACGATCACCGGCATGGTTTCTAATCCAGCCAGTTCGCAGGCGCGTTTGCGACGATGACCCGAAACGATTTCATACCCTCCTTCCGTGCGGGGCCGCACGATGCCGGGAACCAGCACTCCTTGCTGCCGAATGCTTTCCGTCGTTTTCTGCATCTGTTCATCATCCTGAACCTTGAAGGGATGATGGGGAAAGGGATGAAGCTCATTCAGGGGAAGATAGATAATTTGTTCCACTGCCTGCGTCAACCGCTGCCCTCCTTATGGACGGAGGCGGGCTGTTCATGTTCTTTGGGCTTTTGTGGCAGAAAAAAAGGCGGCTTATCGGAACCATCCTCGCCGCCATACTTTTTTTCGCACAGGGGACAGACTTGCCGCCCTTCGGGGACAATCTCCCCGCATATCAAGCAACGCTCGTCCATAGGCTCATTTCCTCCCTTTCCCAATGCCCGCAGCGGGCAGTTTTTTGTCCCCGGGCTTCCAGCCAGCGTTCCGAATGAGCTGGTCGATCAGTTCCCGGCCCTTCTGTGTCCAGCGCATCACGATATGGACAGATTGATAGGGGCCATGATCCCAAATGACGGTTTCCGATTTTGTATACCCTTTCCCGTCATATTTTCGGTACAGATGCCATCCATCCTGATTCTTGAATTGGATGCCCTGGGCATGGAGAAAGTCATTCAGCAGCTTGGCGGTCAATCCGTAATCCTTGGCAATGGTCGTTGTGTTGTAGGTATCCGGAGCGGAAAGTACCTCGTCGTAATAATCCGCTTTCGGCTGCATCTGCATGATCCGGCTTCCCTGATTGCTGATCCGCGCATCCAGATTGTTGATTTTGGCGTTCTGTGCCAGAATCGCCGCCGTTTTCAGGTTGATCGCGTCGTTCTGCTTCGCAATAACAGCTGCCTGCCGCTGGTACTCGGCTTCCAGCCGTTTCCGTTCTTCCTCGCTGGCTTCCAGCAGGAGATAGGTAGAGCGCAGATTTCTGGAATCTTCCGCCGCTGCCCTGCGCATTGCTTCTTCCTTGGCGATGAAACGCCTGCGGAACTGCCTGCCCGCTTCGGAATCCTGCATCATGCAGATTTCCTTCGCCATGTCAATGGTGATCCAATGGTCGTGCAGGGGATTGGGCATGACAGTGCCATCCAAACGTCGGACAAAAATGTCCGATGTCACATAATCCTCGCCAACCACATACCGCCCCTCGCAGACGCGGGGGAACCACTTCCGGTACGGCGTCTTGATCCCCAGCGCCTGATGCAGCATGAGGCCGGAGATCATGGGCCGGTTGTTCTTGTCGTACTGATACTGAAGCTCAATCAGATCGTTCATTTTCACAGCCTCCTTCTGAAATAAAAAAGCGACCAGAAATGTTAGTTCTGATCGCCGATTCCATAAAACCTACAGGAGCAAAGCTCCTAAGATAAAACATATTTAGTTGTGCTAAATTCAGACAAATTAGGGCAGACCACCTCACTTAACATTTGAATAAAAATAAGAAAAAAGAAATGAAGAAGTTTATACAACGGGTTGGACTAAAATATATCTATAGAAGCGTTCTTAAGGTCATATATTTAACCCATTTTTTAACCCATTTTGGTGTTTAACCCATGCTTAACCCATAAAAATGAGGATAAAACAGGCCAAATCACTACAAACTCCATGAAAAGGAAAAACCCCGGAAATCGTTAAATTTCCAGGGTTTCTTGACTCTTTTAACGTTTCGAGAACTGGGGCGCGCGCCTCGCCGCTTTGAGGCCGTACTTCTTCCTTTCCTTCATACGGGGGTCACGGGTGAGGAAGCCGGCTTTTTTCAAAGCTTCGCGAAGCTCAGGATTGACCTTGCAAAGGGCGCGGCTGATGCCGTGACGGATCGCACCGGCCTGGCCGGTGAGGCCGCCGCCGCGGACATTCACCAGCACGTCGAAGCTGCCCCCGACGTTGACCAGGTTCATGGGCTGGCGAATGGTCATTTTTAAGGTTTCGAGACCGAAATAATCGTCGATATCGCGCTTGTTTACCAGAATTTTACCTTCCCCGGGCACGAGGCGTACACGGGCGACCGCGGACTTCCGACGGCCAACGGCGTTAAAATCATTTGCCATGATCGTTTACTCCTTCCGCTTCGCTTACTTGATGAGTTCCAGCTTTTCGGGCTTCTGCGCGGCCTGTTCATGTTCGGGGCCGGCATAAATGCGCAGCTTGGAGGCCATCTGACGGCCCAAAGGCCCCTTGGGCAGCATGCCCACGATGGCGTGGCGCACCGCGAATTCAGGCTTTTCAGCAATCAGCTTGCGGTACTTGGTTTCTTTTAATCCACCGGCATAACCGGAATGATGATAATAAATCTTCTGATCCAGCTTCTTGCCGGTCAAAACGATCTTGGAAGCGTTAATGATGATCACGTGATCACCAGTATCCACATGGGGGGTGTAAATGGGCTTGTTCTTGCCGCGCAGGATATTGGCAACCTGGCTGGCGAGACGACCAAGCACCATGCCGTCTGCATCAACGACATACCACTTGCGCTCTACATTCTGCGCATTCGCCATAAAGGTATTCAAGTGAATTTCCTCCTCGAAATCAGGGTTACTTGGTGTCGCCGTTGCGTGATGGTCGCACGTTCAGGCAGTGTACAATAGCACCCGGGGCCAGCGGAGTCTATTGATGCGTTTGATAGTATACGTAATAATTCATGATTTGTCAAGGTTTTTTCAACATTTTGTTTGAAATTTGCGTCATTAAACCCAGCAACAGGACACGACGGAGAGCGTGAAGGACGACACGGAGCTATTGTAGAGGTACATTGAGACGCTAGATGCGCTGAAAAACAGCGAGGCCGTGCAGCAGTACCGGAAAGAGATGGAAGGGGACATTACGCCGGAGGACAGGGAAAACAGCCTGACGGCCTTTTTGTCGCGCCTGTTCGGGGAGACGCAGAAGGGCTGGATACAGGCGAACATGGACAAATGGGAGGAGGGGCTTGAAAAATTCCGGCAGGCGCTGCTTGACTACAAGCAAAAGGGCGCGGCCCTGAACGTGGCGCTGGCGCGGCAGGGCATGGACGCCGTCAGCGGCCCGGACATCCGGGTGCTGAGCTACGCGGCGGAGCAGGCGGCGCGGCAGCAGGGGGTGCAGTATTCTTTCAAAGGCCGCAACGGAAAAGACTTAACCGTGAGCGATGAAGAATTAAACAAGAATAAAGACGAAGTAGCCAACATGAAAGCCATCAAGTCTGTTGAAGGGAATGCTTTCCCACGAACTGAGGGGGAAAAACTGGCCGACAGGATGGAAAAATATTTTAAGTCAATTGGCGGGAAAGTTGATAGTGAAGAATTTGGCGAAATCGTGCTGAGACGGGATGGCGCTGAACACTTTGAAGCGCGCGTAAATCCAAAGGCAGCCGCTGCGATCCCGTTGATTGCGGATGTAATCAAAAATGGAAAATTGGTTGATATTGATTCAAACCATGCAAACAAAGGCTTCCCATCAATTTCGCTGGCGGCAGCAATCGAAATTGATCATAAGCCCTATTTTATGGGCGTGAGTATCAGGCAAATAAAATATGGCGATAATAGGTATTATATGCACAATGTTGTGGCGGAAGATATTGAAACCCTCAACAAAAACGGAGGGTATTCCGTTAAACAAATCCGGGCGGCACAAAGTGTCGGAGACCGGACAGCGGAAAACCCTCACTATCTATATTTTATACTACAAGACATCGCAAAACGCAAGCAAAATTTTAACAAAAGTCAAAAAAATAATTTGGGAAGCAGTTACAGCCTCCCCTACCGTCAGACCGAGCAGGCGGACGCGGCGGACTGGGTGCGGGACGACGCGGAGCTGTTCCTGAAATTCAAGACGGACGAAAACGCGCGGGCGGCGCTGATGATGCTGGACACCCTATACCAGAACACCAGCGCGGCAGGGCATGGACACCGTCAGCGGCCCGGACATCCGGGTGCTGAGCTACGCGGCGGAGCAGGCGGCGCGGGCGGAGAAGGAACGGGCGGAAAATGCACGGTCGAACGGGGATAAATTCAACCTTCGATCAAAGAGGGAAGGAGCGCCAGAAGATTCTTGGCTTCTTACACCGGGCGAGTATAGCCATGGACAAACGCTTTTCAATCAATGGAAATATGAGGGGAAACATTATGCTGAAAGGGCCAATGGAGGTATTTTAATCAGTATTGGAAATAAACTTATAGTTTGGGCAGATGAATATGGAACGCCAGAAAGGGTTTTAGAAATCCATGCAGAAGATATAAAAGTAAGCAATGATATTTACGAAACATTTACGATAATGGAAGGAGATGGGGCAAGCTATGCCGATGAACAAAAAGCTCTTAAACGCTTTTCTGACACGGGAAATACACACTTCCGAGTTCCTGGAGAAGTCAAAGCATCTCGACAAAGTGAATGGGGCGGAAAAGGTGAGGCTACAAGAAGAACTGGCGAAGGAAATAGAAGATTCGTATCCTTACAGGAAAGGTTATCGAGAGGGGAAAAATTAAGCCTCCCCTACCAACCGACCGAGCAGGCGGACGCGGCGGAGAGCGTGAAGGATGACGCGGAGCTGTACGCCCAGGTGAAGCGGGACGAGGACACGCGGGCGGCGCTGCAATTGCTCACGCGGCTGCATGAGCAGACCACCGGCGGCGGGGAAAACGCGATGATCAGGAAAGGCGCGTATGAAAAAAGGCTTTCCGAAATGGTGCGGAAGATCAGGGAGGAAACCGCCACCGGGATGAGCGACCGGGCCAACCGCGCTGCAAACACAAAAAAGCCGCGTTTTCACGGCTTTTTTGATAGTGGAGGTGAGGAGAATCGAACTCCTGTCCGAAGATTCAGCTGTATGGTTTTCTCCGAGCGCAGGCAGGGTTTTGACTTTCCCTCTCCCAGACGCCCCATGCCGGGCTTATGGGTTCAGTAGCTCCTTGAGCCGGGCGGCGCCGGAGCCCTCGCCGTCCCGTTCCCTACATCAATGACGCCGGTGGGCTGAGCTGTAGGCGCTCAGTGTCGACGCGCCGCCATATTAGGCAGCGAAAGCGTACTGATTGTTGTCAGTTAATTTTATTTTCCCCGTTTTAACGCGGCCAGGGTCCGCGGCTCGCTTACCATACCTCCGACGATCCCCGTCGAAACCAGTGCACCCCCATGGGATAGCCAAGAACGCTTAGTTCCTGGCTTACTAATCAATTTGATCGTTTCTGCAATCTCAGTGTTGTTACTCGCTCCGATTGTTCGTGCGCACCATGCGGGCCATCTCCCGCTTCACGTCGCGTTCTGCTGTGCTGGCGCGCTTGTCATGCAGATGCTTGCCGACGCACAGGCCCAAGTTCAGCTTCATGCGCCCGTCCTTCAAATACACGTCCAGCGGCACCAGGGCGTACCCCTGACGCTGTACGGCGCTGCCCAGCTTGCGGATCTCGCTCTTGTGGAGCAGCAGGCGCTTGGGCCGGAGCGGGTCGGTGTTGAAGATGTTGCCATGCTCGTAGGGACTGATATGCATTCCCTGAACAAAGATTTCGCCATTCTTCACCATGGCGAAGCTCTCCTTCAGGTTCACCTTGCCCTGGCGCATGGACTTGACTTCCGTGCCTTTCAGCTCGATGCCGCACTCGATGCTTTCCTCGATGAAGTAATCGTGGCGCGCCTTTTTGTTCTGCGCGATGGGCTTTACGCCTTTTTTTTTCGCCATTGCGCGCCGCTCCCTTCATAGATTTTTCCTGGCACCCGCATCCTGGCTACGGGCAAGATTATAGCATAAGAAAATAAGAAATGCAATAACCCGCTGGTTGATACAGACCGCCGTCACCAGACCGGAGGCGTCCAAAGAACCGGCTGTCCCGCTTTCAAAGAAGCGGGCACGTCGATCAGCCGCTGGTTTTTGCTGCCGCAGTAATCCAGTTCCAGGGATTTCTGTTCCCGCAGGAACGGCCCGTCCACCAGCACGTCCACCTGACGCAGCAGCGCCATACGGTCAGGATGGGCCTCCTTCAGCAGTTCTTCCCAGGTGTAGCCCGTGTAGCACCACACGTTCAAGCCGTTGGCGCGGGCCGATTTTGCCAGCTCCAGGCACGGAACAGGCTGCTCCATGGGTTCGCCGCCGGAAAGCGTGATGCCGGAAAGCAGCGGGTTCTTTCTCATTTTGGCGGCCAGAGCTTCCGTGTCTTCCTCATGCCCTCCCTGTGGATCATGGGTTTCAGGGTTTTGGCATCCCGGACAGTGATGGGAACAGCCCTGTACAAAAACCGCATAGCGCAGGCCCGGGCCATCCACAATGCTGTCATTGACGGTTCCGGCGATTTGAATCTTCATGTTTCTTCCTCTTTTCCTGTTTAAAACGGCGTGCGATTCTTCTCGCACGCCCGCAGCTTTCGTTACACCGATTGTTCCGGGTTTTCCGGCGCAGTCCGTTCGGTCATCCAGATCTCCTGTTCGCCTCGCCCTGCCTGGAGCAAGGCGTTAAAGAAGGGAATCACGTTTTCGTCATTTTGGTTATTTACGGTGATCACGGCATACAGCTCCCGGTTGTCGATCTGCATACCGCTCATGAAGCCGTAAAAGGATGCCAGCGGAATACCGTATAGATTGCGGCTGGTTTTAACGGGCAGTTCGTTCTCATCATATTCCTCCACATAGGCGACATACCCTTTCGTCAGATCGACGTCGCTTACCTCCAGCGTCCCGTCCGCCACCAGCCCGTCCAGCGGAAGGAACGCGCCTTGGCTGGCGTAGGATTTGAAATACTGCTCGGAGAGGAAATAGATGTCGGCGTCACCGGCTGCCATGTACGCCATCATCTGCATGGCGGAAGTGTAGTCGTCCACGGTGGTCAGCACCACGGAGGAAACCGTTTCCATTTCGGGCACCGTGGCCTTCCACACCGGTTCCATGAAGCTGTCAATGACATCGGAAGAGCCAATGTTGGACTGGATATAGACGTCGATTCGCCTGTTCTGGGGAGATCGGTACGCCGTGGTGGTATAGATCAGGCTCCATCCCATCACGACCAGCACAGTCATTAAAATATATTTCCAGCTGCTGTACGTAATGTGATGCCTGACCGTATCTTTATTCACAGAGGTTTTGATCCGCATGGCCCGCGACGCTCCTTTAAATACGAATAAAAGCGTTTTGAATCCGCTGGATTATTGTACCACGCTTCATGCGAAATCGTCAACGGTCAACAGGTCCGTGCCATGATTTTGACGTTTTATGGACGGTCTGATTACAGCAGCTTGATCAGCTCATCCCTCACGCCATCCAGGCGGGCGTCGCTCAATCCGAAGTCCATTTCCCGATAGCTCCACGCGCTGCGGGAGATGCCGTATTTTTCAAAGGTCTCGTGAATCTGGCGGTACCATTTCACGGTATCCTCCGGTGTCGCTTTGTCGATGACGCCGTATTCCCCGCAGTACAGCATGGCCCCGTATTTCTTTGCGGTTTCGATGGCGGGAGCGAACAGCTTGTCGAAGTAGTCGGCGGGCAGCGCGGCTTCCTCAAAGCTCACGTCGCGGTTCACGTCCATATGGTATACCCAGTAGGCATGCTGGTGGGTAAAGGCGATAGGGTCGTAACAATGGAAGTTATAAACCACCTTATCGTCATAAGGCGCGTCCAGATCCTTCACCGCATCGGGGGCGTTGTTGTGGTAGCTGCCCACCAGGATCAGCGTGTCCGGCGCGATGACGCGGACGTGGCGGATGCATTCCTTCACGATGCGGTTCCAGGCTTTGATATCGCCCGGGTCGGACACTTCGTTGAGCAATTCAAACGCGATGTGGGCGCTTTCCTGCCCAAAATGCCGGGCAATTTCTTCCCAGAGGCGATAAAATCGCTCCTGGTAGGCTTCGCTGTAAAAAAAGCCCGATTCCTTTTCGCCGATGTCAAAGGAATAACCCGCGGTCTTGTGCAGATCCAGCACCATATTGAGGCCGTTGGCCCGGCACCAGCCGTACGCCTGGCTGATACGCTGGAAGTTTTCGGCTTTGTAGGTGCCGTCCTCGTTTTCCAGCACGTTGTAATCCAGGGGCAGGCGCACATGATCCGCGCCCCAGGAGGCAATTGTTTCAATATCCTTTTCTTTGATGAAGTTGTTCAGCCGCTCCAGGGAGTAGTCGCATTGGCTCATCCATCCGCCCAGGTTTACGCCCCGGTAAAACCCATATTTCTTCATTCTGCTTCATCCTTTCATTATCGGCTATTCTGTGTTACCATTGTATTGTATTATCCACAATTTGTAAACAGGATCGCGCGTTTTTACTTCGTCGTCAGCAGCTGCCCATAACCGGGGAAAGGCCATACCCTGTCATCCACGATCAATTCGGCCTCGTCTACCAGAGCGCGAAGCTCCTCCATGTTTTTCACAATGCTGTCCCTGCAGTGCCGCGCCATGGTCAGCGGATCGGCGGAGGCATTCAGCCCGTCCACGCTTTCCCGCAGCGCTTCGTTTTTTTCCTGGATGGCGTCTGTCAGCGCGGACAGCCTGCGCACCAGTTTTTCTTCACAGTGCAAAGGCAGATCCGGCAGCAGGGCTTTGCGGCTTTCGGCGGAGGACGCCACCCTGCCGGCGTAGGCAATCACAGCAGGCAGGATCTCCTGGTTCGTCAGGTCGATCATCGTGTGCGCTTCGATGGAAATGATCTTGCAATAGTTTTCCAGCTGGATCTCGTAGCGGCTGTACAGCTCCTGCCGCGTATAAACGCGCTGGCGCTCGAACAGGGAAATATTCTGCTCAGAAATCAGATACGGCAGCGCGTCCGGCGTACTGGGCAAATCAAGCAAGCCCCGCCTGCCTGCTTCTTCCCGCCAGGTGGCAGCGTAGTTATTGCCATTAAAAATGATGCGCTTATGCTCGGCAATGGTGTCAACCACGATCTGCTCTACCGCGGCGCGGATGTCCACGGCGGTCTCCAGGCGGTCGGCAAACTCTGCCAGCACGTCAGCCACGATGGTGTTGATCACCACATTCGGCTCGGCGATGGACTGCGGCGCGCCGGGACTGCGGAATTCAAACTTGTTGCCCGTAAAAGCAAAAGGAGAGGTGCGGTTCCGGTCGGTGGTATCCTTGGGGATGCGGGGCAAGGTGTTGACCCCGATGTTCATCTCCATTTTTTCCCCGGCGATATAAGCGTTATGATGCTCGATGGCGTCCAGCACAGCCTCCAGCTCGTCGCCCAGGAACATGGACATGATGGCGGGCGGCGCTTCGTTGCCGCCCAGGCGGTGGTCGTTCCCCGGGCTGGCAATGGAGATGCGCAGCAGATCCTGATGCAGATCCACCGCTTTGATCACCGCCACCAGGAACAGCAAAAACTGGGCGTTCTCGGCGGGGGTTTCCCCCGGCTCCAGCAGGTTCAGCCCCGTATCGGTGCTCAGGGACCAGTTGTTGTGCTTGCCGGAGCCGTTCACCCCGGCGAAAGGCTTTTCATGCAGCAGGCAGGCAAAGCCATGCTTTGCGGCTGTCCGCTTCATGATTTCCATGGTAAGCTGGTTGTGGTCGGTGGCAAGGTTGGCCGTGGTGAATACAGGCGCCAGCTCGTGCTGGCAGGGCGCTGCCTCGTTGTGCTCGGTTTTGGCGGACACGCCAAGCCGCCAGAGCTGCTGGTCCACATCCTGCATGAAGGCCTGCACCCGGGGCTTCAGGTTGCCGAAATAATGATCGTCCAGCTCCTGCCCCTTGGGGGGACGGGCGCCGAACAGCGTGCGACCGGTAAAAATCAGATCCTTCCGCTGGTAATACAAATCCCTGTCAATCAGGAAATACTCCTGTTCGGACCCCACTGTGGCCGTCACTTTCTTCACGTCGATGTGGCCCAGCAGGCGGAGCACGCGCTTGGCCTGGCGGTTGATCGCTTCACTGGAGCGCAGCAGCGGCGTTTTCTTGTCCAGCGCATGGCCGCCGTAGCTGCAAAAAGCCGTTGGGATACAAAGCGTGTTGTCCTTGATAAACGCGTAGCTGGTGGGATCCCACGCGGTATATCCCCTGGCCTCAAAGGTCGCCCGCAGGCCGCCGGAAGGGAAGGAGGACGCGTCCGGCTCACCCCGCACCAATTCCTTGCCGCTGAATTCCATGATTGCTCCGCCGCCATCGATGGGGGTCAGAAAGGAATCATGCTTTTCAGCGGTAATGCCCGTCATGGGCTGGAACCAGTGGGTATAATGGGTCGCTCCTTTTTCGACTGCCCAATCCTTCATGGTATTCGCCACCACGCTGGCGACCTCCAGGTTCAGGCTCTTGCCCTCCGCGATGGTGCGGTGAAGCGCTTTATAGGTTTCTTTCGGCAAGCGCTGGCGCATGACCGCGTCGTTGAATACCAAGCTTCCGAAGGTTTCCTGCAAGCTCATGTAAGCCTCCGTTTCTTCCGAAGAAGTCTGTATTTCAGAAAAAGCGCCGCGAGATTCAGCCGCGGCGCTTTCAACTTTTTACAGTAGAAATTATATCCTTCCGTGCTTGCAATGTCAAGCCGAAATTATCCTGTCATTCGGTCATACCAGGCGCACCCGCACCACATTATTCAGCTTGCCAAGGGCGGCGATCAGGGTATCGTCGGGCTGCTGGGTCAGCTCCAGCACGGTGACAGCCATATCGCCCCGGCTCTTGTTGAGCATGTTCTGGATGTTGATGCCCCGGCCGGAGATCAGGGTGGAAATGTTGCTGACGATACCGGGAACGTTCTTGTGGATTGCCAGGATGCGGGTGCCCTCGGGAATGCCCAGAGCGATTTCAGGCATATTCACACTGTTGTGAATGATGCCCTTTTCCAAATAATCCCGCACTTCCCTGGCAGCCATTTCTGCGCAGCGTTCTTCGCTTTCCGGGGTAGACGCACCCAAGTGCGGCAGGCAGACCACGTGAGGCGTGTCAGCCAGCGCGTTGCAGGCGAAGTCAGTTACATAGGCCGCCAGCTGTTCTTCCGCGATAGCTTCCTTCACGTCTTCGGGAACAGCCAGTTCGCCGCGGGAGAAGTTCAGGATGCGCACGCCTTTTTTGAGGCTGTTGATAAACGCCTTGTTAATCGTGCCGCGGGTGGCGTCCATGAGCGGGATATGGAAGGTAATGTAGTCCGCGTCCTTGACCGCGTCTTCCATGGTATTGGCGTGACGGATGGCGCGGGAAAGCGCCCAAGCGTGCTCTACAGAAATATAGGGGTCATAGCCGATAACGTCCATGCCCATGCCCTGGGCGGCAGCGTTGGCGACCAGCGCGCCGATGGCGCCCAGGCCGATGACCGCCAGCTTCTTGCCGCGAAGCTCGGGGCCGACAAACTGGCTCTTTTTCTTCTCCATCAGCTTTTCCAGGCCTTCGGCATCCTTGTTTTCCTTCACACAGGCGATACCGCCGGCAATATCGCGGGAAGCCAGCAGCAGGCCGGCGATGACCAGCTCCGCCACGGCGTTGGCGTTCGCACCGGGCGTATTGAAAACGACGATGCCCTGCTCGGAGCATTTCTGAATCGGAATATTGTTGACACCCGCGCCGGCCCGGGCGATAGCCAGCAGGGAATCCGGCAGCTCCATGTCATGCATGGCGGCGCTTCGCACCAGGATGGCGTCGGGGGTGGGTTCCTCGGCAGACACCGTATACTGGCCGGCAGACAGAACCTCATGGATGATGGGCGATATGCTGTTCAGGGTTTGAATCTTATACATTGCTCAATCCTCACGATACACTGTTATTTGTTTTCCGTTTCAAACGCTTTCAGGGTTTCCACCAGCGCTTTCACGCCTTCCATGGGCATGGCGTTGTAAATGCTGGCGCGCATGCCGCCCACGCTGCGGTGGCCCTTGAGGTTCACCAGGCCCCGGGAAGCGGCGAACTTGACGAACGCGGCATCCTTATCCTTGTCGCCGGTCACGAAGGTGACGTTCATGATGGAGCGGAATTCCTTCTGGGCGGTGGCGTTGAACAGGGCGCTGTTATCCAGGTAATCATACAGCAGCGCAGCCTTTTCCCGGTTGACCTTCTCGATGCCTTCCACGCCGCCCTGGCCCTGCAGCCATTCCATGCACAGGCCTGCCACATAAATGGCAAAGGTGTTCGGGGTATTCAGCATGCTTCCGTTGTCCGTCTGCGTCGTCCAGTTCAGCACCTTGGGGCAGGTCGCGGCGGCATGGCCCAGCAGATCCTTCCGCACGATCAGCAGGCACAGGCCCGCGGGTCCGATATTCTTCTGCGCGCCGGCATACACCACGCCGAACTTGGTAATGTCATAAGCTTCACCCAGGATGTTGCTGCTCATGTCGGCAACCAGCGGCGCTTTCCCCTCGGGCAGCTTGGTATAGTGGGTGCCGTAAATGGTGTTGTTGGTGGTGATATGCAGGTAATCCGCCTCTGGATTCAGCTTGCCTTCCCACTCAGGAATGTATACATAATTATCCTCCCGGGAGGAAGCGACTACGTTCACCTTCAGGTACTTCGCCGCTTCTCCGGCCGCGCCGTGAGCGAAGTTGCCGCTGTCGATATAGTCGGCCTCGCCTTTAACGCCCAGGTTCAGGGGCACGGACGCGAACTGCATCGTGGCGCCGCCGTGGAGGAAGAGCACAGAATAGGTGTCCGGAATGTGCATCAGCGCGCGAATGCGGGCCTCCGCGTCATCAATAATGGCCTGGTACATGGGGCTGCGATGGCTCATCTCCATCACGCTCATGCCCGTTTCGCCGTAAACCGGCAAAGCGGCCTTCACTTTTTCCAACACCGGAAGGGGCAGCGCGGAGGGTCCGGGAGAGAAATTATAAACGCGATCCATTGAGTATAATCCACCTTTCTTTGATGATCAATTCTTTGTGGGTCATTTTTTACCCGGCGGGCTGTTTTTGACCGTGAAGGCATCATATCATGTTTTTTCCAATCCCGCAAGAGACGCGGGCGAAAAAACATTAAGAATACAATCCACAGCATAAATAATGAACAAAAATACATAAAAGTATTACGTGATTTAATTTTTTTGAAACATTTTTATAACAAATAAACGCAATATATAGTGGCTGTCTCATCTTGTCGAACGATATCTGGTAGTTTCGGGCGTTTTCGACAGTTTTTTCCCTTGAATAACCCGATTCGACGATTTATGCTGTAATCAGGGAACAGAATTCCCGACGCTTCAGCATAAAGGAGGAAAAAACATGTCCAAGCATTATTACCCTGCTGTGTACAGCAAACTGATCGCCCTCAGAAAGCGGCTGGCAGAAGCCTATGCCCAAAATGATCCAGCGCTCGTTTTTGCCCTCTGCGGCCAGATCGACAGGCTTCAGATGGATTCCTGGATGCACAGCAGCCTTACGCGGCGTCCAAATCCCTCAGAGAAAACTGATCTGCTTGACCTGTGCGCCGAGTGACCCTTTGACCCGCACGCGTTCCAAGTCCTTTGGCAGATCGCAAAGAAAAGGCGATTCCGGTCCGCCGCAGACGAGGGTGAGGGAATGCTGCGCCCGCGTCATGCCCACGAAGAAGAGCCTTCTTTCCTCCTCTGTATCGGTTTCTTCCTGCGGACGAACCAAAGGGAAACGCCCTTCTTCCAATCCGGCCAGAAAAACGGCGGGAAACTCGAGTCCCTTCGCGGCATGCAGCGTCATCAGCCGAACAGCGCCGGAGGAGACTCCGCCGCTGAGCCTGCGGATGTCCCCTTCTTCTCCCAGGCGTACGGCTTCAAGGAAATCCGGTATGGTATCGTAAAACACGGCGGTGTTGAGCATTTGCTCTGTCTCTCTTCCCAGCGTCCCCGTTTCCTGCTTTAGCTTTTCCATCAGGGAGCGGGGACTTTCCTTGGCTGCCTTGGGCAGGAATTCTTTGACCGCATCCACAAAAGGAGAAAGCGCGTCATAGGCGGAAAGACCGTCTGCAAAAGCCTTCAATTGACCCGTCCGGAGAAGCGGCAGGGAAGCGCAGGCACGTTGGGCCAGTCCCTCCGGGCATCGCCACAGCCCTTTCAGGGCAAGGCGAAGGCTGCTTTCATCCGTCGGGTCAAGCAGCGCGGCAAAGAAACCCAGCAGCGCTTGATTCTTTTCCGATTCCAGATAAGCGCCGCGGCCCGACACCACGCAGGGGATGCTGTCATGATTCAGGCATTTTTCCATCTGTTCCAATTGCCGATGCGTACGGCACAGCACCGCGATTTCCGAAAAAGCGTACCGCGCCCTCTCCCCCTTCCGCGCTTCCGTCATGCCCAGGCCCCCTGCCAGCCGGGCGATTTCTTTGGCAATCCAGATGTACTCCGTTTGCTCGTCCGGGGCGATTGCCAGACGGACCGGCTCGCCTTCCGGAAGCGTCGCCTGCAATTCCCGGTTTCCGCCGGGGTTTTTGCTGATCGCCCGCCCGGCGCACGCGATGATCTCCGGCGAAGAGCGGTAATTTTGCTTTAGCCTGATCGTTTGTATATGCGGGCGGAAAGAAGATAATGCCTCAAAACACGCGGCGTTGGCTCCCCGGAAACCATAGATGGACTGATCCGGATCGCCGATCACAAACAGCTGGTTTTCGCTGCTCCAATACCGCACCAGCGCTTGCTGCGCCGGATTGATGTCCTGGTATTCGTCCACCAGCAGATAGCGGAACATCGTTTTCCCCCGGACGGGAACAGCCAGCGCTTCCGTCAGCACGTCGTCCAGATCCCGCAGGTTCAGCCCATTCAGCCGTTCCTGATACTGTTCCAAAAGCCCGGCCGGAATGCCAGGCACGGTCAATCCGTTCTTGACGGATGAAATCATGCGCAGCGCCGCGTCAGGCGGCAGCGTTTCATTTCTGTCCCTGAGGATCCCATCAAGGATTTCTTTGGCGGTTTTTTCGGAAACCAAGGGCTTTTTATCCAGCAGGGACAGGCAGATTTGGTGAAATGTACCCACCGTCAGTCCGCGGCACGCTTTCTTTCCCAGGCGTTTTTCCAGCCGTTCCGCCATTTCCGCGGCTGCCTGGCGGGTGAAGGTGACGGCGGTGATTTCCCTGGGCGACACGTGCCTATCCTCGATCAGCCAGGCGATACGGTTCACCATCGTACCGGTCTTGCCTGTACCGGGGCCGGCGATGACCGCCACGGTTTCTGCCTGGGCCCGAATCGCCTCCTCCTGTTCGGGATTTGGCATAAATTTTTGTTTGGACGCCGTTTGGGATACGGTTTTTTTCTCCTTGCCCGCTATACTGCCGGTTTTCTTTTTGGCAGCCGGCGCAGATTGCACGCCCAGCAGGCTGGTCTGCCCCAGCAGCGTTTCCTTTTCCCCCGGCTGAAACACGCTGATGACGCCGTATTCCCCGTCGTATCCTCCCTGCCGGATAACCTGTCCCGCGCGAAGGCGCCGGACTGCTTCGCTGAGCAGGAATCCTCCGGCACGCTCGATTTCATCCGGGGTCTTTTCCCGCAGGATCCCGAACTCAGGGCCCAGCTCTTGCAGCAGTTCGAAATAAAACGCCTGGGCCTTTTTACTGGCGAAAGAAACGCCCAGCGTCTCCCCCACCAATTCCGGCAATGGGATGAGGCTTTCAAACGGCTTTTCCAGAACGCCCGGAGCGCTCCTGTCCGCCAGCGCTTCCACCCGGTTCAGCACGCCGATGGTGATTTTTTTTCCGCAGACCGGGCACAGGCCGCCGTGCATCGCGGTTTCTTCCGGTTCCAGGCGGCATTTGCAATCGCGGTGACCGTCCAGGTGATACTTACCTTCCTCCGGGAAAAACTCAATGGTGCCTTCAAAGCCTTCCCCGGTTTCCAGGGCCTTTTTCAGGTCAGCGTAATTCAGGCCGCAGGAGAGCAGGTTTGCTTCCCGGCCGAGCTTCTGCGGGGAATGCGCGTCGGAATTCGATACCAGCAGATGTCCGTCCAGCGCGGACAAGCGGCGGTTCATGGGCGGGTCGGAGGACAATCCGGTTTCCAGGGCGTGAATATGGGGCGACAAATCCCCATAGCACTCCTCAATGGAATCGAACCCTGAAAACGCCCCGAACAGGGAAAAGTGCGGCGTCCAGATATGGGCGGGAATATAAACGGCTTCCGGGCAGCTTTCCAGCACGATCTCCAGCAGATCCCTGCTGTCCAGGCCGAGGATGGGCCTGCCGTCGCTGTGAAGGTTGCCGATGGCTTCCAGCCTGTGGGAGAGCTTTTCCGCCTCCTCCAGGCCGGGCAGAACGATCACGTGGTGCACCTTCCGGGTCTTTCCATCCCGTTTGTAAATGGTGCTGATCTCTCCTGTCACAATGAAACGCGGTTCACGCGTATCCGGTATGCCGCAGGGCAAAGCGTACGTTTCTTTCAGCCGATACAGCCCGGATCCGTCGGGGATCAGCATTTCTTTTAGCTCTTCCCGCCATTTGGGATGGGTGAAATCGCCGGTACCGATCAGGTCAATGCCCTTGTATTTCGCCCAAAGGTGCAGATGCGGCGCATCGCCTTCGCTGCTGGTGGCCCGGGAGTATTTGGAATGGATATGCAGATCGGCAATCATCATGGCGTTCTCATCCTTTTCTTTTGCGTCCTTATATGAAAAATCGCTCCTTCCCGCAGGGGGAAGAAACGGAAAACAACCGGAATGCAGCGCAAAGCGCCCCGGGATGCGCCGTCCGTCCTATGGATCAAAGGAGAAAGCCCGGGTTACATCAGCAGATTATGCTCGATGAGAAGCTGCTGCGCCTCTATCGCCTCTGAGCCAAGCACCATGATTTCATAGCAGTTTTCTTCCGAAGCAACAGCACGGCTCACCTGTTTGGCGCGGGCCAGAATCCCCTCTCCCTCCAGCAGCGCCAGAATCTCCCTGGCAGTTTTTTCGCTGTGCGCCATGTGGATCACCTTCCACTCCACTCCATGAGCCACAGGCATTTCCTCCGTTCTCGTATCTGAATACCGCATCGCCCGCCGCCTGCTCCTTATGGAATCGGCGGGACGGCCGACCGCGCTGCGCGCCGGTCGCTCGTTATTATACCATGCAACAATCGAAGATTCCACTGGTTTTTAAAAATTCTTGGAAGCGCTTCTTGTCAATCAGGACAATATCGTATATAATAGGTAAATGGAAGTACGCTTTGGCGTGGTACCGCCAATTTCACGAAAGGAAGGAACCCCCATGAGCAAAGTACATATTTTCGACCATCCGCTTATTCAGCACAAGCTGAGCATCATGCGTCAGAAAGACACAGGCTGCAAGGAATTCCGGGAGCTGCTCGACGAGATATCCATGCTGATGGTGTATGAAGTGACCCGCGATCTTCCCACTGATGACGTGGAAATCGAAACCCCCATCTGCGCCATGAAAACCAAGACCCTCTCCGGCAAGCCCATCGGAATCATTCCGATCCTGCGCGCGGGCCTGGGCATGGTAAACGGCATTCTGAACCTGATTCCCAACGCGAAGGTGGGCCACATCGGCCTGTACCGCGACCCGGAGACCCTGGAGCCCGTTGAGTATTACTGCAAACTGCCCGATGACGCGGAGCACCGCCAGCTGATCGTGCTTGACCCCATGCTGGCTACCGGCGGCAGCGCCTCCGCAGCCATCAACTTTATCAAGCAGCGGGGCTGCAACAACATCCGCCTGGTGAACCTGATCGCCGCGCCGGAAGGCATTGCCCGGATGCAGAAGGACCATCCCGACGTGGACATTTACGTGGCCGCCTGCGATGAGCGTCTCAACGACCACGGTTATATCGTGCCCGGCCTCGGCGACGCGGGCGACCGGCTGTTCGGCACCAAATAAGCCTGAGGAAAGCGAAATGAAAATCGAATCCGCCGTAAGGACGGAAACAAAAAAAATCGCCATCGGCACGGGAATTCTTTCCGTGCTGATGCTTGCCGTTTTTCTGATCCTTGGGAAATTTGATCTTTCCGTTCTCCTGGGCGCGCTGCTGGGCTATATCGTCGCGGTGGGCAATTTCTTCCTGATGGCGATGACCGTTCAGCACGTGACCAACAGCATGCCCGTGCTGCCGCCCCGCCCTCAGGAAGAAGAAGCGGACGAAAGCGAAGACGAAAAGAAGGAAGAACCCCTCAGCGACGAAGCCCGCCAGGCTGGCAAGACCATGCAGGCTTCCTTCTTTTTCAGGATGCTGCTCATCGGCGCCGCGGCGGCTTTGGCCGTTTCACTGCGCCAGGTGTTCAACCCCTGGGCCGCGCTGGTTTCGCTTCTGTTTCCCAATTTCGTGATCACGGGAAGAAAGCTGTTTCAAAAAGAACAGAAGGAGGCATCAAAAGACAGTGGAAAATAAGAGCCGTTCACGCCTTGTGGACATCCTTCTTCTGCTGCTGATCATCCTGCCGATGATAGGGGCGATGGTGCTCAAGGTGCTCACTGCGCCGGACGCGCCGCTGTCAGACGGCGTAGTCATCTCCGGCGCGCAGATCTATTTCACAATCCCCATGCCCTTTCAGGACATGTATATCACAGCGGCCCAGATCAATTCCTGGGCGGTGATGCTGTCTATCCTTGGCATCTGCCTGTATCTCACCCACGGCATCAAGGTGATCCCGGATTCAAAGCGCCAGCTGGCCGCCGAATGGATCGTGGATACCGTCACCAAGCTGGTGCGGGAAAACATGGGAACGAAGTTCCTGGGCTTTGCTCCCTTCGTTGCGGCCATTCTGGCCCTGTCCGCGCTGAGCAGCCTGAGCAGCCTGCTGGGGCTGTTTCCGCCCACGTCTGACGTGAATGTGGTGGTGGGCTGGGCCATCCTGGTATTCATCCTGATCACGCATTACAAGCTCAAGGGCGGCGTGTGGGAATACATCAAGGGGTTCTTCTCCCCCATTCCCCTCTTTGCTCCGCTGAACATCATCGGCGAATTCGCCACGCCCATCTCCATGTCCTTCCGTCATTACGGCAACATCATGAGCGGCATGGTCATTTCCACGCTGATCGCCTACGCGCTGCGCAGCCTGTCCGCCATGCTGTTCGGCGGTCTGCCCGGCATGCTGGGCGAGATTCCGTTCTTAAGGATCGGCCTTCCCGCCGTGCTGAGCCTGTATTTCGACATTTTCAGCGGATGTATGCAGGCTTTCATCTTTGCCATGCTGACTATGATGTTCATTACCACAGCCGCCCCCGAAGACTGACCTGTCACCCCCCAGGTGAAAAGCGGATATATCCGCCTCACATAAACTCAAACATCATCACGAGGAGGTTTCCCCATGCTTGAAATCGCAATTGGCATCATTCTCGGTTGCTGCGCCATCGGCGCCGGTATTGCCCTGATCGCCGGCGTCGGTCCCGGTATCGGCGAAGGCCAGGCCGCTGCCAAAGCCTGCGAAGCCGTAGGACGCCAGCCCGAAAGCAAATCCGCCGTCACTTCCACCCTGATCCTGGGCTGTGCCCTGGCTGAAACCACCGGCCTGTACGGCCTGATCATCGGCATCCTGCTGATCTTCGTGGCCCCCGGCTCCTTTGTAAACATCCTCAAGAACGCCATCGAATGGGCTAAGAATTCAGGGATGATGTAATTTCCGCCGCTCAATCACAGAAAGGTTGTATGTGATCATGCAGTCATTGGATATTATATCTGTCAATCTCTGGGATGTTTTGATTTCCCTTTGCAATCTGATCATCATATTTCTGATTCTGAAAAAATTCTTGTTCAAGCCTGTCCAAAACGTCATGAAAACACGGCAGGACCAGGTGGATAAGATTTATTCAGACGCGGATCAAAGCCGGGCGTCGGCAAACCAGCTCAAGCAGGAATATGAAAACAAGATGGCGTCCGCGCGGCAGGAGGCTGATACGCTGATCAAAAACGCCACCCAGTCCGCGCAGCGCAGGGGGGATCAGATCGTATCCGAAGCCAACAGCCAGGCCGCGCGTGTCCGGCAGAAGGCGGAAGAAGAAATCTCCCAGCAGAAAAAGCAGATGCTTCAGGACGTCCGGAGTGAAATTTCTGAACTTGCGGTCGATATTGCGTCCAAGGTGGTCGAGCGCGAAATCAATCAGAAGGATTACGACGGCTTTGTCGACCAATTCATTCAGAATGTTGGTGAGCAGCAGTGACGGATTTCGGCAGAGAATACGGCGAGGGGCTGTATGCCCTGTGCGCTGAGGAAAAGATCGAACGGGACGTGCTGCAGGAAATGCGGACGCTGAAATCAGTGCTCCGTGAAAACGCCGATTTCATCCGGCTGCTCGGCAATATGACGCTGAGCAAGCAGGAGCGTGTGGGAATTGTGGACGCCGCTTTCAAAAGCAGTGTTCATGAATACGTGCTCAGCTTCCTAAAGATCCTGGTGGAGCGCGGCGCGGCGCACACTTTCGCCGAATGCGCGGATGCTTTTGAGGCCGTCTATAACCGTGAGCACGGCGTCGTGGAAGCACAGGCCACTGTCGCTCAGCCGCTGAATGAAGACCAGCGAAAGAAGCTGGTCGCCCGTCTCGAAGCCATGACCGGCCGGGAAGTGGTCGTCAAGGAAAAGATTGATCCCTCCGTTCTGGGCGGCGTGCTGCTGCAAATGGACGGTAAGCGCTACGACAATACAGTGCTTCATCGCCTGAATGCCATCAGGCAAGCGATGGCCGGTGAATAACGCGCCGGACGCAAGAATGGAAAGCGGTGATATGATGCAGTTGAAACCGGAAGAAATATCGAAGCTCATCAAAGAGCAGATCAGGCATTATAACAACAAAATTTCTCAAAGCGATACCGGCACCATCATTATGATCGGCGACGGCATCGCCCGGGCTACCGGCCTGGATCAATGCATGGCCAACGAGCTGGTGAAGTTTCCCAACGGGGAGTTCGGCATGGCGCTGAACCTGGAGGAAAACTCCGTGGCTATCGTCATGCTGGGCACCGACGAGGGCATCCGCGAGGGGGACACGGTGGAACGCACCGGACAGGTGGTCTCCGTGCCCGTGGGTGAAGCCATGATCGGCCGCGTGGTGAACTCCCTGGGCCAGCCCATCGACGGCAAAGGCCCGATCGAAAGCAGGGAATACCGTCCCATTGAGCGCAACGCCCCCGGCATCATCCAGCGCAAAAAGGTGTCCGTTCCCCTGCAAACGGGCATCAAGGCCATCGACTCCATGATCCCCATCGGCCGGGGCCAGCGCGAGCTGATCATCGGCGACCGCCAGACCGGTAAAACGGTCATCGCCACCGATACCATCATCAATCAGAAGGGCAAGGATGTCATCTGTATTTACGTGGCCATCGGCCAGAAGATGTCCACTGTGGCCCAACTGGTGGAAACCCTGGACGCGGCGGGAGCCATGGAGTATACCACTGTGGTCAGCGCTTCCGCCAGCGAGCTGGCGCCTTTGCAGTACATCGCCCCTTATTCCGGGTGCGCCATGGGGGAATACTTCATGGATCAGGGCAAAGACGTGCTGATCATTTACGACGATCTGAGCAAGCACGCGGTGGCTTACCGCGCGCTGTCCCTGCTGATCCGCCGTCCTCCCGGACGTGAAGCCTATCCCGGCGACGTGTTCTATCTGCATTCCCGCCTGCTGGAGCGTTCCGCCCGCGTGGACGCGCCTTACGGCGGCGGCTCCATCACTGCCCTGCCCATCATCGAAACCCAGGCGGGCGACGTGTCGGCCTACATCCCCACCAACGTGATTTCCATTACCGACGGGCAGATCTTCCTGGAAACCGAGCTGTTCCATAGCGGTATCATGCCCGCTATCGACCCGGGCATTTCCGTCAGCCGTGTGGGCGGCGACGCGCAGATCAAGGCCATGAAAAAGGTGGCCGGCAGCCTGAAGCTGCTGTACAGCCAGTACCGTGAACTGCAGTCCTTCGCCCAGTTCGGCAGTGACCTGGACGCGGATACCAAATCCCGCCTGGCCCAGGGCGCGCGCATCGTGGAGGTGCTCAAGCAGAACCGCAACCACCCCGTTGCCGTGGAAAACCAGGTGTGCATTTTCTACGCCGTCACCCACGATTATCTCAAGGATGTGGAAGTGAAGGACGTAGCGGAATACGAGCAGGCGCTGTACGAGCGCATGGCCGCCCAGCATGACGGCGTGCTCTCCGCCATCCGTGAGACCGGCCTGCTCAGCGCCGAAACCGAAGCAGGGCTGAAAGCCGCGCTGGACAGCTTTACCGCCGATTTTCTCAAAACCAAGAAGTAAGGAGGCGTAAGCATGGCAGGATCGTCCATGAAAGCCATCAAGCTGCGCATAAAAAGCGTGGAAAGCACCATGCAGATCACCAAAGCCATGCAGCTGGTGGCAACCTCCAAGCTACGCCGCGCCAAGGAGCGCATGGAAAACAGCAAGCCTTACGCCACCGTTTCCCGGGAAGCCATTATGAAGGCGGTCTCGCAGTGTAGCGAACCGCAGGTGCCCTTTGTGACGCCGCGGGAGGTGAATAACCGCTGTTATGTGGTCATCGCCGGGGAACGCGGCCTGGCCGGCGGCTACAACGCCAACGTGTTCAAGGCCGTGGCTTCCCATGCGGAGGGCGTCCCCTACTGCGTGCTTCCTCTGGGAAGAAAGGCCATTGATAAATTCCAGCATATGGGCATAAAGCTGCTGAACGATAAAATCGGCCATGTGGAAGGCTTGCGCGTAAGCTCCTGTTATCAGCTGGCGCAGAGGCTGATCTCCGGTTACCGGGACGGGGAATTTGACCAACTGTTTCTGGTCTATACCTCCTTCCAGTCGATGATGAGCCAGGAGGTGCGCGTGGAACAGCTTTTGCCCATCGAGCGCGCCAAGGAGCAAGTCGAGCGGAATGTGGCCACCATCTATGAGCCCAGCCCGGAGGAAATGCTGGAAAAGGCAGTGCCGGATTTTCTGGCCGGGCGGCTGTACAGCGCAGCCTGTGATTCCTTTGCCAGCGAAGTTTCCGCCCGACGCAATGCCATGGATTCAGCCACCAAGAACGCCGGCGAAATGATCAGCGACCTGAAACTGAAATACAACCGCGCGCGCCAGGGCGCGATCACGCAGGAAATCACCGAGATCGTGGCCGGCGCCGAACAGTGATTTAGGCATTATCCGAAAGGAGCAACCCTATCGTGAGCGACAAAAATATCGGCAAGGTCGTTCAGGTCATCGGCCCCGTGCTGGACATCCGGTTCGAGGACGGCCATCTGCCTGAACTGCTGAACGCCATCCAGATTCAGAGCGGGGAAAAGACCATCACAGCGGAGGTAGCGCAGCACATCGGCGACAACGTGGCCCGCTGCATTTCCATGAACGCCACGGACGGCATGGTGCGCGGCCTGGAGGCGGTGGATACAGGCAGCCCCATCACCGTACCGGTGGGCAATGAATGCCTGGGCCGCATTTTCAACCTGCTGGGCCAGGCCATTGACGACCAGCCGGACCCGGTAACGGCAGAACGCTGGCCCATCCATCGGCCCGCTCCCTCCTACGAAGAGCAGGAATCCTCCGCCGAGATCCTGGAAACAGGCATTAAGGTGGTGGATCTCATCGCCCCGTACGCCAAAGGCGGCAAGATCGGCCTGTTCGGCGGAGCGGGCGTAGGCAAGACGGTGCTGATCATGGAGCTGATCAACAACGTGGCCAAGCAGCACGGCGGCCTGTCCGTTTTCGCGGGCGTGGGCGAACGCACCCGCGAGGGCAACGACCTGTACAATGAAATGAAGGAGAGCGGCGTCATCAACAAGACCGCCCTGGTGTACGGCCAGATGAACGAGCCTCCGGGAGCCCGTATGCGCGTGGGCCTTTCCGGCCTGACCATCGCGGAATACTTCCGCGACCGGGAGAACCAGGATGTGCTGCTGTTCATCGATAATATTTTCCGCTTCACCCAGGCCGGTTCCGAGGTGTCCGCCCTACTGGGCCGTATGCCCAGCGCCGTAGGCTACCAGCCGACGCTGGCCACAGAAATGGGCGCGCTGCAGGAGCGCATCACCTCTACCAAGAAGGGCTCCATTACCTCCGTGCAGGCTGTCTATGTTCCCGCTGACGACCTGACCGACCCGGCCCCCGCCACCACCTTCGCCCATCTGGACGCCACCACGGTGCTGAGCCGCGCCATCTCCTCCCTGGGTATTTATCCTGCGGTTGACCCGCTGGATTCCACCAGCCGCATCCTCAGCCCTGAGATCGTGGGCCGGGAACACTATGACGTGGCCCGCGCCGTACAGAGCATTCTGCAGCGCTACAAGGAGCTGCAGGATATCATTGCCATCATGGGCATGGACGAACTGAGCGACGAAGACAAGCTGATCGTGGCCCGCGCCCGCAAAGTACAGCGTTTCCTGAGCCAGCCCTTCTCCGTTGCCGAACAGTTTACCGGCATGGAGGGGAAATACGTGCCCCTCAAGGAGACCATCCGCGGCTTCAAGGAAATCATCGAGGGCAAGCACGACGATCTGCCCGAAAGTGCTTTCTTGTTCGTGGGTACGATCGACGAAGCGGTGGCGAAGGCAAAAAAGAGCGATTAGTGGTTTTCCGTTCAGCATTTAACAGTTCCAAATGACAAAATAACCTTCGCTGAACGGATCGAACCAAGCGCTCGGAATCGAAAAGAATGAGGAAAAAGCATGTCCACATTTCATTTGCAGATCGTGACGCCCGACCGCAAAGTGTTTGAGGGCGAAGCGCAGAAGATCATTCTGCGCACAGTGAACGGCGACGTATGCATTCTGCCCCGCCACATCGACTTCGCCATTCCCCTGGGAATCGGCCAGGCTGTCGTGACGGATGCGGACGGCAATACCCGTCAGGCTGCCTGCAACAGCGGCATGCTCTGCGTGAGCAACAATGAGGTGCGCGTGATTGCCGTTACCTTTGAATGGGCGGATGAAATCGACCTGGAGCGCGCCAAGCGAGCGGAAGAACAGGCCAAGGAGCAATTGCATACCTTGAATCGGGAAAACCAGAACTTTGTCCTGGCCGAAGCAAAGCTGAAGCGCGCCCTCGCCCGCATTCAGACAAAGAATATGTGATGCTATTCAGATGGACGTTGGAAGGGCTGCGTGTTGATAACGCACATTCGGCTTAAATCCTGCGGGCGGCATGAATCGAAATCATGCCGCCCGCATTGGTTTACAGTGGATTGATCGGTTTTTCAGTGTGCAAAGCTGCTTTTCTTGAAGTATTTTTCCGCAAGCGTCAGCGAACCCGCTATGTCCGCATTTAGAACGAAAGACGCGCTGCCACGGTTTGCTTTCAGCGCATAATTTCCCTTGAATCCGTTCAGCGCGATCCATCCGTCTTCATCGGCCCGACAATTGAACCGATCCTGATTATTTCTGCTCGTCGGCGATGCCAAGGATCACCACCACGCAGGAGAAAATACCCTTGACAGGATTCATCGCCACATGGCGCACGAAGGCATGGAGGGTGGAGCCGTTGGGCAGTTTTTCATGGATGAACGAGCGGGTGCCTTCTTCCCGGCACTGTGCCACCGCCTGTAGGAAAGGCGTGTTATTAATGCTTTCTGTTCCCGCGTTTTCCTCTGCGGGAAGAAAGTGCTTTTTATCCAACGTCCGACCGACAAAATCCCGGTAGGATTTGTTGCACCGGATGACCTGCAGCTCCTTTCGGCCGTCCGTCTCGATCACAGCCATGGGCAGCGTTTCAAAGAAATTGCCCAGCCGTTCACTGCCGTCGCTGGCCACCGCGGCCAGGTCGTACAGGTTAATACGGCCGATGGCGGTATAGTAGCCGGTCTCTTCCTGATTCTCAAAGCCGATCTGCATTCCGTGATTATAACGCTCTATGATTTTTTCCAACGGGATGGCTTGGCAGAAATAGAACCCCTGCATCTTGGTGCAGCCCACTTCACGCAGGAAATCCACCTGTTCCTTCGTTTCCACGCCCTCGACCACCGTGTCGATTCCCAGGCCGATCACCATTTTGATCATTTCGGTCAGGATGATCTTGCTTTCGTCCCCTTCGCTGAAACGCTGCATGAAGCGCATATCGAATTTGATCAGGTCGAAATGGATATCCTGGAGCACGTCAAGCGAGGAATAGCCGCTGCCGAAATCGTCCATCCATACCTTGAAGCCCAGGTTCTGGAAGCGCGCGATCTGCTCCTTCATGAATTCAAAATCCCGGCCTACCATGCTTTCCGTCAATTCAATGGTCAGCTTATCCCGCGGGATGCCCGCCTCGTCCACCCGGCGGCACACTTCATCCACAATGTCGCAAACGTCAAAGTCAGCCCTGGACAGGTTCAGGGACTGGGGCACCAAATACAGGCCGGCTTCCTTCTGCGCCTGCATTTTTAACAGGACATGATCCAGCACGTACAGATCGAGCTTATAAATCAGCCGCGCGCCTTCCAGCACGGGAATGAACTCTGCGGGCGAAATCATGCCCTTCTCCGGGTCGATCCAGCGGGAGAGCGCTTCCTCGTCGCAGACCCTGCCGTTGGCCGAACGGATGATAGGCTGGAAGTATACCTTGATCCACTGTTCCTCAAGGGCCTGCTCCAGATGGTCAATGATATAGCGGTCATTCAGCATGTTCCTGAGCATCCCGTCATCAAAGATGCAGTAACCGGATTCATACGTGCCCCGCAGCCGGTCGCAGGCGTATTTCGCGCGGTCGCACGCGTTGCTCACGTCCGTATCGCCCATCCTGTGCAAATATACGCCTGCACGGATATGGACAGACTTGCCGCCGTTGACGTTTTCACATTTCCGAATGACCGTCTTTAGCTCTTCTTCCAGGTTCTCCTCATCGGTCACAGCCGCAAAATGATCCCCGCCGTAGCGGCTCACGCGCTGATCCCCGTAATGAAGGCGCAGGATTTCCCCCACCTCGCGGATCAATTGATCGCCCTCGCTGAATCCGTATCGCCGATTGAAATACTTTAAGCCGATCAGATTAAAGTACAGCATGGCAGGATGCTTTCCGCTGCTGAGGAGACGATTCTTTTCCGCCATCGCCAGGCGGAAAAAGCACCGCATGTTGGGCAGCCCTGTCAGATCGTCTGTATTAACACGGCGGTTCAGATCGTCAATATACTGCTTCAGATGGCTGCTCATCTGGGTGAAGGCTCTGGTCAGCACACCCACTTCGTCCCGCCCGTCGTAGCGGATTTCCACATCATAGTCCCCTGCCGCCAGCCTTTTGGAGGCGGAAGTGAGGCGCTGCAGCGGGCGGGTGACTACCCGCATCAGCAGCATGAGTATGCCGGAGGACAAAACCATAAAAACTGCGGTGATCATCAAAATCAGGTTGGTCAGCTGCAGCCTGGAAGCGTTGATCTCGCTCACCGGCGCGATGACCACCAGCTTCATGCCGTCAGACAGGGTGGTAAAAGACATCTGGCGCTGCTGTCCGTTCCTTTCATAGCGGATCAGCCGGCTGCCGCTGCTGTCGCTTTGGAGCACCTGATCCGCCGCGTTCTCCGAGAACGACAGGCTGCTGCCAAAAGCCGCTTCCGGGTGATACAGCACGCGTCCGTCAGCGTCCAGCAGGCAGGCGAAGCCGGTCTCGTATACCCGGATGGAGGTAAGCTGATCGGTCAGCGTTTCAAAAGGGATGTCCATGCCCAGCACGCCGATCAAAGCGCCTGCTTTATAAATGGGCACGAGGTAGGAATAGGTGATCATCTCCCCCAGGTAATGCGCAGTATAAGGCCCCACCCACGAGGGGCGGCCCCGCTGGATTGTCGTATAATACCACGTGGTATGCGCCATATCCTCGGGATCCAGTTCCCGCGCGTCCAGGGGCAGCTGCTCGCTGAATCCGGTTTTCCCGACGCGGGAATAAAAGAACCCGTGCTCGTTTTCACTGATGTCGGGATTGATGCAATAGTAATAAGTCACCACGCCGTGGGTATAGCTGGCGACGCTGGCAAAAGCCTCCTGAAGCCTTTGGCAGTACCCGGCCATGTATTCGTCCAGGCGCGTCTTCTGCTCAGAGGTCTTCTCTCCGCTTTTTGCCTTTGCTCCGGCGGCTCCGCTGTCGACCAGGATTACGCTGTCCAGGCTGTCGCACGCGATATTGGCCATCATCTCCACGGACTGCTCAATGCTTTCCAGGTATTTTTCTATGGACTTGCGCGCGTCCTGGCCGATCAGATTCATCATGGCCACGGAATCACGGTCAGCTTTTGTCTGAATCATCAGGCTGCTGGTGACGATCACGCAAAGGATCGTAAAGAAAATCGCGGCGATCGTAAATCCTGTCAGCTTGACACGGAGTGAATGCATTCTTGCCTCCTCAGATTGTTTGTTAGGTTTCCCGCCGATTGGACATACGCCGGCCCAGCTGTTTCTGCAGGCCGTCTTCTTACTGCGCGTCTTTTATGTATAAATACCGATACTCGTTTTTCACCGATCCGTTCCAGGAGGAACGGATGCCCGCCACCCGTTCGGACGTGACATAGAACCGCAGCCTGGAGAAAAGCGGGATCCAGGCGGCGTCCTCCTGCACGATGATCCGCTCCAGCTCATTGTATTCTGCCACCCGCGCCTCCGGATCCGTGATTGTCCGGGCAGCGCTCACCCGCTCCATGATATCCTCCCTGGGATAGCAGAGGCTGCGGAAAACTGTGTTTTCACGGGTGCCGAAAAACGTGTATATAAAATTGTCCGGGTCGTTGAAGTCCGCCGTCCAGGCGGCGGTGTAGCACGCGAGCTCGCCGCGCTTGCGAAGGCGCATAAACTCGCTTTCCCCCATGACCCTGATCTGTACCTGTACGCCGATTTTTTCCCACATAGAGGCGGTCAGCCGCATCAGCGTCATTTCCGCCTGGGTGGAGGACGATTTCACGGAGACGGTCAGTTCAAAGCCATCCGGATAACCGGCCTGAGCAAGCAGCTCACGCGCGGCTTCCGGGTCGTAGGGGATTGCCGGCAGATCCGGATTGTATCCAAACAGGCCCTGCGGGAAAATACCGTTTTCCAACGATCCCCGGCCGCTGTACACCGCGTCCAGCAGCAGCGCTCGGTTCAGGGACAATTGCAGCGCTTTCCTGACCCGCACGTCGTTCAGCGGCTCCACGGACGCGTTCAGCGCGATGTAAGCCGTCGCGATCCTGCGCACCTGATACAGCCGATCCTGGTAAATATCCCCGTGATAGAAAAATTCAGCCAAATTGCCCAGGTCATCCAGATCCAGCACGTCCAATTCGCCATTCTGAAACATCACGCGGATGTCCTCCGGCTCCGTCATGAACCGAAGTTCCATACCGTCGCAAAGGGGCGGCCCTTCCCAGCAGTTTCTGTTCGCTGTCAGCAGCATGCTCTCTCCGGGCTCCCATTTGCTCAGGATAAACGAGCCGGTGCCCACGGTGCAGGCGGGATCCAGGCCAAATCGGTCGCCTGCATCGCGCGTGGTTTCCTCGTCCAAGATGGACGCGCCCGGCATAGAGAGGCAGGCCAGGAAAGCCGCGAAGGGCTTTTCAAGCGTGATGGAAAAATCCAGGTCGCTCAACGTCTGAAATCCTTCCAGCCGATCCGTTTCTCCCCGCATCAGCCTGTCCGCCCCCAGCACATCGTCGCAGATATCCTGGTTGCAGGAATTGGGATACGTCAGCAGCCGCGTAAAGGTATACAACACATCTGACGCCGTCAGGGGCGACCCGTTGCTGAACCGCACGTTTTCCCGCAGATGAAAGGTATAGGTGAGGCCGTCATCGGATATCTCCCAGGATTTCGCCAGCGAGGGCGTCACCACCACGTTGCCGTCCCCATCCTTTTCCATCTCCACCAGGCGGTTGAACACATTCGTTGCGATGGTGTAATAAAACGTCGTGCACTGGAAATCTACCGTGTCCGGCTCATCCTCTATGGCCACGAGAAAGCGGGATGCGTCTGTTTCCGCCTGCTGTTCCGGCCCCTTCACCGCGTCTGCCCCGCCGCCGTTGGAACACGCTGATACAAAAACAGTCATCAGGAGGAGCAATACGCAAAGCATTGATTTGTGCTGATTGAACCTTTTCATATTTTTCCCTCTCTCCTGTTTGAATGCGTCGCCTATGGCAGCGCCAGAAGCAGACGAAAGGCTGCGGTCATTGAATAAGAAACGGTCAGCGAACGAAGGTGAATAAGAATCCAAAATTAGTATAACATACAAGCGGGAATCTGTGAAGTCTTTTTTTCCTGTATTTTCCTCATATTTTCCGACTCGGATGGCAAGCAGAAAAAAGTGCTTGCAATTCAAACCCTTTTCCGGTATAATAAAAAAGCCGTGTATAACGGATGGGCCCCGTGCGATGCCGCGGTGTGAACCCTGTCAGGTCCGGAAGGAAGCAGCAGTAAGCATCTTAGGCGTGTGCTGCGGTTCCGTCTGTCCGTTATACGCGGTTTTTTGCTGCGTTGGATATGCGCGTGTTCCAAGTAAAAAAGGTTATCCGCCTTGCGCTTAGAACGCCGCATGTCCGAAAAATGAAGAAACAGAATGGATCAGTTTTCCGGCTTCAGCACCGTGCCCATATCGTCGCCGTCCAGCACGTCCAGGATGCTTTCCGGCTCGAACAGGCCGAACACCCGCACCACGGGCACCCTGTTCTCCGCGCAGAGGGCGAAGGCGGCGGCGTCCATGACCTTAAGCCGCATCTCCTGAGCCTTTTCGTAGCTGATTTCCCGGATCAGCGTGGCGTTTGGATTCTTCTTGGGGTCATCTGTATACACGCCGTCAATATTCTTCGCCAGCAGGATGGCGTCCGCGCCGACTTCCACCGCCCGCAATACCACGGCGGTGTCAGTGGAAAAGAAGGGATTGCCGCTTCCCGCGGCAAACAGGGTCACGCAGCCCTTTCTCATGTATTTCCTGGCTTTTTCCGCGTTGAACACCTCGCACACCCTGGGCATCTCGATGGCGCTCATCACCACGGCCTTGCCGCCCGCGCGCTGAACCGCGTCGCGCATCGCCAGGCAATTGATCACCGTGCCCAGCATGCCCATCTGGTCAGCGGTCACGCGGTCCATTTCGCCGCCGCTGCGTCCGCGCCAGATATTGCCCGCGCCGATGACCACGCCCAGTTCTGTGCCGTCCTCCACGATTTTCACCAGCACCTTCGCCACATGGTCGATGATGCTATGGTCGAACAGCCGCCCGTTCTCGCCCAGCATTTCGCCGCTGAGCTTTAAAAGCACGCGCTTATAATTCCCCATCAAATATCCTCCCTTCGCAAAAAAACGGGCGGCAGGAGCCGCCCGTTTGCTTGTGCTATTATTTCTTGCCGGTGATTTCGGCGATTTCGTCCGCCAGGTTGCTTTCTTTCTTTTCGATGCCTTCGCCGCGCTCATAGCGGGTGAAGCGGCGGATGGAGATCTTTTCGCCGGAAGCCAGGGTCGCTTCGTTTACACGGGTAGCGATGGTGATTTCAGGATTCTTGACGAAAGCCTGCTCCATCAGGCAGTTTTCTTTGTAGTACTTCTCGATGCGGCCTTCCACCATGCGGTCCACGATCTTTTCCGGCTTGCCTTCGTTCAGGGCCTGAGCGCGGAGAATTTCCTTTTCCTTGTCCAGGGCTTCCTGGGGCACGTCTTCCTTGTTGATGTACAGGGGATTGGAAGCGGCGATCTGCAGGGCGATATCATGGCACAGCTCTTTGAAAGCGTCGGTTTTGGCGACAAAGTCGGTTTCGCAGTTGACTTCCACCAGCACGCCGATCTTGCCGCCCATGTGGATGTAGCTTTCGACAGCGCCTTCAGCGGCCACGCGGCCGGCCTTCTTGGCAGCGGCAGCCAGGCCCTTTTCGCGCAGATAAGCAACAGCGCCGTCCATATCGCCGTTCTTTTCCACCAGCGCTTTTTTGCAGTCCATCATACCGGCCTGGGTGCGTTCACGCAGTTCTTTTACCATCGCGGCAGTAATTTCAGCCATGGAAATGACCTCCTTTAATTCACTCAAAAGATAAATGCAAGTAATTATTCAGCTTCAGCTTCGGTTTCGGCTTCCGCTTCGCTCTGCTCGCCCTGCTTGCCTTCCAGCACGGCGTCGGCCAGCTTGCCGGCGATCAGCTTTACGGCGCGGATGGCGTCGTCGTTGCCGGGGATCACATAGTCAACTTCGTCGGGGTCGCAGTTAGTGTCCACGATGGCGACGATCGGAATGCCCAGGGTGCGGGCTTCGGCGATGGCGATGTGTTCCTTGCGGGGGTCAACCACGAACAGCGCGCCGGGCAGCTTCTTCATTTCGCGGATGCCGCCCAGGTTGGTTTCCAGCTTTTCGCGCTCATGCTGCAGCTTGATGACTTCTTTCTTGGGCAGCACTTCGAACTGGCCGTCCTTTTCCATCTTGTCGATGGCGTTCAGCCGGTCCACGCGGGTACGGATGGTGCGGAAGTTGGTCAGCATGCCGCCCAGCCAGCGGTTATTCACATAGAACATGCCGCAGCGCTTGGCTTCGCTTTCGATGCTTTCCTGGGCCTGCTTTTTGGTGCCCACGAACAGGATGGTCTTGCCTTCCATGGCCAGGTTGCGCACGAACATATAGGCTTCGTCGATCTTGCGGACGGTCTTCTGCAGGTCGATGATGTAGATGCCGTTGCGTTCAGTGAAGATGTAGGGGGCCATTTTGGGGTTCCAGCGCCGGGTCTGGTGGCCGAAGTGTACGCCGGCTTCCAGCAGGTGCTTCATAGAGATGACTGCCATTTGGGGTTTCCTCCTCGTTTTTGTTGTATCCTCTGCGGGCGTCATTTCTGCTTGCCACCGTTTTCACGGCACACGCAAACAAATCGGCCCGCATGCGTGATCTTTGGTATTTTATCACACATTTTTCCGCTTGGCAAGCCCTGTTTTTTCATTTTTTGCGGGAGGCTTCATTTTTTCGCTTTTTGCGATGGGGTACAAAAATGAAAAATCCGATTAAAAAATCCATGGATCGTTCATTTGTTTTCTTTTTTTTACATCATGATCTTTTTTACAGCTTCTTTACAACGCCGCTTCGCATTTCATGGTATACTTTCCAAGGAGGTGATGTGATGGCTGTTATTTTACTGGCGGATGACGATCAGAGCATCCGGGACATGCTGAACAGGTATTTAACGTTTTCCGGGCATACCGTGATCCTGGCTTCGGACGGAAAGGAAGCGCGGAAAAAGCTGGAACAGTTTCATATAGACGCGGCCCTGCTGGACATCATGATGCCCGGAGAAGACGGTTTTTCCCTGGCGGGCGCGTTTCTGGAGCGGAAAATTCCGCTGCTTTTCCTTACAGCGAAAACTGCGCTTGCAGACCGGGTCAAGGGGCTTCGCATGGGAGCTGAGGATTATATCCTCAAGCCCTTTGAACCGGAAGAGCTGCTGGCCCGGATCGACGTGATCCTGCGAAGGAGGAAATCCAATGCTTATTCTCAGGGCGGCATACAGGTGGACTACGAGGCCCGCACTGTCTGCATTGACGGCGCACCTGTGCTTTTTACCTCCATGGAATATGACCTGCTGGCCCTGCTTACCAAAAACGCCGGGGCCGCGCTGAGCCGGGAAAAGATGATCGCGGCGGTGTGGGGATGGGATTTCGTGGGCGAAACCCGCACGGTGGACGTCCATGTGCAGCGTCTTCGGGCCAAGCTTGGCGCGGAAACCATTGAAACAGTGTATAAATACGGCTACCGCTGGGTCGGGAGGCGGAACGTATGAGAAAACGGCTTTTCCTGCTGATCCTGCTGACCACCGTCCCGGTGCTGTTCGCGCTGGCCTGGTATATGGGGGAGCAAAGCTTTCAACTTTCATTGAGCCAGGAAAAGCAGCGGGCACAGATGACGGAAAGCATTATCTTTCAGGAAATACGGCAGCGCATAGGAAACATGACTTATTCCCAGGCGGTACAGGCCGCCAAGCAGTACCGGGACGTCTACGCCGCCCAGGGCGTGGAGCTGATTTTCTGCTGGAGTAAAACGCCGATGGCAGGCGCGACTCTGCCAAACCCTTCGTACGAAGGGCTTTTGCAGGGCAGCCGCGCCGCTATGCTGGACACCGTCAGCGATACACAGCGCTATGCTGTGGCCGAGCCGTTGAACAGCCGCTTAACTCTGATCTTTTTAAGGGATGTGAGCGGCCTGTTCGCCCTGCGGGACCAGTTCCGCCTGACGGCGCTTTTATCCGCCCTTGCCGCCTCTTTGCTTTTGGGTTTTATCGGCCTTGCTGCCGCGGGAATTTTTACCCGGCCCATTCGGAAGCTGACAAAAGCGGCGGATAAACTCTCCATGGATACAGATGCCGAATTGTCCCTTCCGGTTCATCAAAAGGATGAAGTCGGCGCGCTGGCCAGGGCCTTTGGCAGGCTGCAAAGCGCGGTCAAAAGCAGGGAAGAAACGCTGCGCCGGGAAAGCGAAGGCAGGCAGATGCTGCTGGACGCTCTGGCCCACGAAATACGCACGCCGCTGACCTCTTTATTGGGGAACGCCCGTTTGCTGCAGAAAGACATTCCGTTCCCCGACCGCGCGCAGATCGGCGAAAGCATGGTGAATGATATCCGCCGCCTTTCCGGCATGGACGAACAGCTCATGAAGCTGACCCGCCTAAAGCATAACAGCATCGAGCATGCGCCCGTCGCCGTCCTGCCGCTGCTGCATGAAACGGCGGAACGGTTAAAATTCATTGGGGAGAGCATCCGCGTGACCGTCACCGGAGAGGACGCTGTGATTTTCGGAGACAAACAGCTTCTTTCCCTTCTTGCGGATAACCTGGCGGTGAATGCCATCCGCGCTTCTTCTCCCGGTCAGGAAATCATCCTGACAGCGCTCCCCCATGGGTTTTCCGTGGCTGATCAGGGCATCGGCATGACGGAGGAACAAATCGCCCACGCCTGCGAGCCCTTCTGGAAAGCGGACAAAGCCCGCACCAGGGAACAGGGCGGAACCGGGCTTGGCCTGACCTTATGCAGCATCATTGCGGATTTGCACAAAGGCAGCATGACCTTTTTTTCCGCTGTCGGCCAAGGCACCACCGTCACTTTTACAGCTCCGTTACATCCCGTTGCTGACTCCGTTACAACTTCCGCGGTATGATATACCTGTCAAAAGGCAAACGCTGCCGTCCGGAAGGCAGAAAAGCCGACGACAAAAGGAGGTATATTTTAATGAAGAAACGCTTGCTTGCCATTGGCCTGCTTTTGGGGCTGTCATCCGGCATGGCGCTGGCAGAGAACACGGTGGAGATCCTGCCCACCTCGCCGCCCGCGCCGGTGATCGTGATCGAGGAAAACCCCTACGCCTTTCACGATCTGGAGCCGCTGTTCCAGCATATCAGGGAGCAGGGTTACACAACAGACGGTTATTTCAACTATGAACTGACCGAGCTTTCTCCCAATGAATTGGAACGCCTGCCGGCCATCGAAGCCAAGTATGAAGCCGGGGAACGGCCTACGGAAAACGTACTGAACAAATCCGAGGATGTGCACGTGGCCTTGATCACCCTGCCGGCCGAGCAGTACGAGGGAGAAAGCTGGTTCCTGTTCCTGCCCAACCGGGCCATGACGGACGAGGAACTCCTGCAGGTGGTGGACGCCTTCGCCCAGATCGGGGAAAAGCTGTCCGCCATATCCCTCACCTGGCACAACTGCATGCGGATGCCCATTGAGGAAACCGTCACCCGTATTTTCAGCGACGAGGAGCGGGAGCGCTTCGTTTCCGTTCGGGAATTGTATACCCGGGGCGGACTCAGGCCCGAAAAACCCTTTACCTGCCTTCCCGGCGACGACGGGGTTGGATGCATCGGCCTGTATGAGGAGGACTTCAACGGCCTGGACGAGGTGCGCTTCCTGCCCGCCCGCCGCATGACGGACGAGGAGCTTTTGCAGCTTTTCCAGTTCACCTTCGGCGAACCTGCCGCCCCTGCCGAAGAAATGGCGGGTTATGAAGCCAAACTGCGAAAGCTGATGAATGAACAGATGGGGATGCCCCTCACCGCCAGGCGCACCGGCGAAAGCATTGTGAAGGCAAACGCTTCCAATGTATACGGCGACACGCGCGACTGCTATTCCTGCACCTTCGTGGAAGCAGGGGGACAGCAGCGGGAGTGGACGGGATACATGGAGCTGGCAAGCGGCAAACTGATCCGGGCTTACAGCTACCCCGACACATCCTGGCTGGACGGCGATACGCAGATGTATTCCGACGTGCGGCTGAACCCCTTCGACCAGAAGTGGGCCGACCGGGCGAAAGCCTTCATCGCGGAGATGCTGCCCGAGGGCGATCAGAACATCGACCGGACAGAGCTTTGCGGCGAAACCGCGCACAACTGCCTGTACGGCCCCAATGTGCGGGTGTGGATGAAGGACGGCGGATGCTACCGGCCCCTGCTCCTGTACGCCATCGACAACGTGGGCTATCTGCAATATGACGACGCGGAATCCATTCGGCTGACGGACGCATATTATCATGAAATCCTGCCGCGGGAATTGGAGGGACAAGAAGATGACGGCTAAGAGAATCAGCATATCCATTTGTATTTGCCTTGCGCTGCTGCTGTGCGCCTCGGCCCTGGCGGAAGAACCCCTGGCCCAGTACCGGGTGACGGAGCGGAAGTTTGACGGAAACGTGGTTTGCGAAATCTGCTTCTCCGGCTTCGAGGGCAAGCCGGAGGAACAGCAGGGGCGGGGAGACAAAAGAACTGGATGGATGCCGAAAGGAGCCGGCGGCCCGCCCTTCTGCTCCATCGGCCCCATCAACGACTATGCCGAAGGGATTCAGGGAGAGTTCACCATCTACCGCTTCAGCGATCAGGGAGAACAGAATTACTGGTTCAGCATGGACGACTATAACACGATTCCCGCCGAAAGCGGCTTTGACGCGCCCAAGGCGGACGCAACCGTCAACCAGGCGTTGGCGCTGCTTTCCCGGCTGGGCGTCACCGACGTGGAGCCCGTGTATTTCAGCGCGCTGGGCTCCATGCAGGGAAGCGCGAAATGCTATAAAGTCGTGCTGCGCCAAACCCTGAATGGCCTGCCCGTGCACTGGGGCCAAGGCGTGATCAAAGCCAAAGATGATATTGAATTCAATATCGTGGACGGCTGCGAGGCTGTGCTGGTTTATTCCGATCGGGACGGCCTGCTGAACGCGAACGGGCGCTTCTGCGATTTCAAGCCCATCGGCCCCAAGACCGGCACGGTCAGCCAGGCCGACGCTGACGCAAAGTTCGCGGAGCGAAACCTCACAGCCTCCACGCCTGAACAGTGCTACTATCTCAGCATAGACGGCGCTTACGCTACCGCCACCCTCGCCTGGCGCGTCGCCAATACCTATCTGAACGCGGTCACCGGCGAATGGTTGCAGTTGGGAAACTGAACAGCTTTTTATCGCGGCATATATTTTTCGCCCGGGCGCTGGCATTCAGCCCCGGGCTTTTCATTCTGGATACACGTTTATGGTTTTCAGAGAAAGCATCCGGGTGAGGAAATATTGCGTTTTAATTTCAAATTTATTACAAAAACATATCTGTTTGATGAAAATTATGTATCGAAAATTTGCAATATTTGTACGAAATAATCTCTTGTATGAATAATTGATCTTTGTTATAATAATTGAAGAAATATCTGCCCATTCGCCGGTGCGATCGGGCATATGTTTTTCATAATGACCTGAAAGCGAGGTTCTTTATGAAGCGGCACATCACGCAAAACGCCGTTGTATCCATGCTTTTGGTTCTATCCCTCCTGTTCTCCGGCTGTACCGCGCCGTCTTCCCCCGCGCCTTCCGCCACGCCCCAGCAGGAGGAAGCTGCTTATCAGAAATACAGCCGGACAAACCTGAGCGTGTTCGACACGGTGATCACGCTGACCGGTTTTTCGCAAAGCCAGGAGGACTTTGACCGCGCCGCGGACAGGACGTTTGCCCTGCTGTCTGAATACGATCACATTTTTGACGGTTATAACGAGTATGAAGGTTTGCACAATCTGTATTACGTGAACAGACACGCGGCCGAGGCCCCGGTTGTCGTCCCGGAAGCGCTGTATGACCTGATCGTCTGGTGCAAAGAGAAATGGGATGCAGGACTCAGAGAGACAAATATCGCCATGGGCGCTGTGCTTTCCATCTGGCACGAATACCGCGCCGCGGGCATGGCGAACCCTGACGCGGCAAAGCTTCCCTCCGAAGCGGAGCTCCGTGCGGCCGGAGAGCATATTGATTTCAACAGTATCCAGCTGGATCCTGAGACGCGCTCCATCTTCTTTTCAGACCCGGCCATGACGCTGGACATCGGCGCGGTGGCAAAGGGATACGCAGCGGACAAGGCCGCGGAGTATTTGTATCAGGCCATGCCTTCCTTCCTGCTGAGTCTGGGCGGAAACGTATATGCCGGAAACGCGCCGAAGGACGGGCGTGAAAACTGGGCGGTAGGCGTGCAGAACCCGGATATTGCCCAGAACAGCACGATCGATATTCTGGACGTTCACGACAAAACCGTGGTTACCAGCGGAGACTACTGGCGCTATTACACAGTGGACGGCCAGCGCTACCATCACATCATCGACCCGGAAACCCTGATGCCATCCCGGAAAATGGTATCCGTGACCATCCTGTGCGAGGAATCCTGCCTGGCCGACTTCCTGAGCACAACGCTGTTTGTGCTTACCTATGAGGAGGGCCGCGCCCTGGCAGACAGCATGCCGGGAGTCGAAGTGATGTGGATCCTGCCGGACGGGACCATCGAGGCCACGGAAGGCATGAAGCAATACGCACGTTCCATGAAGAATCCTTCCTGAAGGAGGATGCATCCTTAAAATGCAAAACAGTAAAAAGCCCAATAAAAACAACAATATCATTATCATCGTGATTCTCGTGATCATCGCGGCAGGCATACTGGTCGTTTCCAGGCTGACGCAGTCCCCAAACGCCAACCTGTCGCAGCAGGAAATCGAAGATACTATCAAGGCCCTTTTTACCGAAACGCCGGATCTCACGGACACACCGGCAGCCGATGAAACGGACGCACCGGAGGCAAAATACGAAGATTTGGCTGCCGGTTATCTGTTCATCATCCTGAATAACCGCGTATGGGGCATTGAGCCTCTTGGCGAAGAAAGGGACATCACTGTTGACCAAGGCAACGGCGTAGTCAACGTGATCCACCTGCAGGAGGACGGATTCTATATGGCCTCCTCTACCTGCGACAATCAGCTCTGCGTGGGCGAGGGCACCGTGACCTTGACCAACTGGAAGGAGCGTATCCTGGGGCCTGATATCTACTGCCTGCCGCATAACCTGATCCTGGAGCTGGTCATTCCCAACGCGGAGCCCGACCCCAACGCGCCGGACGCCTGACAGGCTGTTTCTATGATCGTTTCCCTGGGCCACGGGGCCCTTTCCCGAATTCGGGAAGATAAAAAAGCATCAGCGTTTCCCGCGGGGAAACAGAGATAGGAGGACGGAACCAAGTGAAGAAAAAACTTCCTGGCTGGGCGGTGCTGCTCATCATCACCCTGGCCGCGGGTCTGGCCTTGGGCGGAACCAACGCCCTGACCAAAGACCCTATCGCGCAGCAAGCCCTGATCAAGGCGGAAAATGCCCGCAAGGCGGCGCTGCCTGACGCGGAATCCTTTGAGGAGCTTCCGCTGGGCGAAGGCGCAGCCGTGGATTGGGTCTATGCCGGGCTCAAGGACGGTTCGCCTGTCGGGTATGTGGCGCAGAAGACCGTGAACGGTTTCGGCGGCAAGGTGGAGGTCATTGCGGGCGTGGATACCAAGAACGCTCCGGCGACCTTCTCCATCGGCGGTATTACCGTCGGCGGCTCTGACTTCTCCGAAACCGCAGGCCTGGGCGCGCGTGCCAAGGAACCCGCATTCACCGATCAGTTCACCGGTAGAATCGCGCCCATCAGCTATATCAAAGCGGGCGGCGAGGCCACCGAGAGCACCGTGGACGCGCTCACCAGCGCCACCATCACCACCACTGCCGTGGTAAACGGTGTGAATGACATTGTGAAATATGTAAAAGCGGATGTGATGGGCATCGCCGGTGTGGAGATGCCCGCTAAGCCCGCGGAAGGTGTGTTCAGCGCCAGTGAAAAGGGCTTCCGCGGCCCCGTATATGTGGAAGCTGCCTTTGACGGCGCGGGACAGGTCACCTACATCAGCGTCGGCGATGAAAGCTTCGCTGAGGACATCGGCGTAGGTGTCATTGAGCCGGACTTCATGATCCAGTTCATTGGCAAGCAGATGCCGCTGGATGTCAGCGATATCGACGTTATCGCAGGCGCGACGATTTCCTCAACTGCCGTGGTGAAAGCGCTCAATACCGCTTACGCGGTGGCGGGCGGCGCCGAGATCGTGGTGCCCGAAACGCCCACCATGCCTGAGAAACCTGCAGAGGGCGTATTCAGCGCCAGCGAAAAGGGCTTCGCCGGTCCTGTGTACGTGGAAGCTGCTTTCGATGATGAAGGCAAGATCATTTACCTGGGCGTGGGCGACGACCAATTCGCGGAGACCGAAGGCTTCGGTGCTCGGGCTTTGACCGCTGAAGAACAGTATCCTTTCATCGGCGCTCAG
>JAFZOG010000054.1 GCA_017550745.1 Clostridia bacterium
GCCCAGAGCAAGAATCCGGAACGCGCCCTGATGGTCTATGACCTCATGCGGAACGATCCCGAAATCTATCACCTCATGCAGTACGGCTTCGAAGGCGAAATGTACACCGTGGATGAGAACGGCCTGTTCTCCCGTCCCGATGGCTTCGAAGATTCCGTGGACGGTGTCTCCTTCAACTTCTGGTGGGGCCGCAATGACAACCTGGAGTTCCGGAACGCCCAGCTCGACTGGGATGCCATCGAAAAGATGTATGCCGCCTATGACGCGGTCAAGATCGACTATCCCTACGGACAGTACATCTATGACAACTCCATGGTGGGCGTCTTCATGGACAACCTGAGCAACGTTTACAACACCTATATGCCCCGTATCGTCTTCGGTATGAACGATGATCCGGAAGCGCTGGTGGCTGAATTCCGTCAGGCTCTGCAGGATGCCGGCATCGAAATGGTGATGTCCGAGATCCAGAACCAGCTGGATGCTGTTTACGCCAAGTAATTCATCCGGTTTCGGGGCTGTCCGCGGTGAACACTCCGCCGGGGCCAGCCCCCTTTTTATGCCCGCAGCGCCGCGCGCGAGCGGCCGGGGGTGTCAATCTTTCCAAAGGAGAGACGCGCATGAGAAAAAACATCCGCCTCAGTGAAGGCTGGCGCTTTCATCTGGGAGATACCGCAGATGCGTATTATATGGGCTTTGACGACCAGGGATGGCGGCAGGTGACTGTGCCCCATGACTGGGCCGTGGAGCATCCTTTTGATCCCTGCTGGGCCAGCGGCACCGGCTATCTGCCGGGCGGCATCGGCTGGTACCGGGGACATTTCACCCTGGACGCAGAGGACGCTGCCCGCCGGGTGCGGATTACCTTTGAGGGCGTATACAAGCGTGCCCGGGTCTGGATCAACAGCAACTACCTGGGGCAGCATGCCTATGGCTATACCAGCTTTTCCTTTGATATCAGCGAGTTTGTCCGTCCCGGGGAGAACGTGATCGCCGTCCGGGTGGATCATTCGGAGGTGGCGGATTCCCGCTGGTACACCGGCTCCGGCGTGGATCGTCCCGTGACACTGACGGTGACAGATCCGGTCTGCTTCCGGGAGCATGGCATCTTTGCCGTGACGGAGGCGGACGACGGGGAAGAGGCGGTCATCGGCATCCGGTATGAAACGGAGGGCGCGGACAAGGTGCGCTTTGCCCTGCGGACGCCGGAAGGCACTGCCGCGGAAGGAGAGGCGGAAGGGGAGAACGGCTGCCTGCGGCTGCGGGTGGCTTCACCCCGGCGCTGGAGCCCGGAGGATCCGTATCTCTACACCCTGTGCGGGGAAACGGAAAAGAACGGTGTTGTGACAGACCGGGAGGAGATTCCCTTCGGTGTGCGCACGGCTGTCTTTGACGCGAACCGCGGGTTCTTCCTGAACGGGGAGAACATGAAGCTCCGGGGCGTGTGCGTCCATCATGACGCGGGCTGCCTGGGGGCGGCGGTACCGGAAAGCGTATGGCGGATCCGCCTGGAAAAGCTGAAGGCTATGGGCTGCAATGCCCTGCGTACCGCCCATAACCCGCCGGATCCGGCGCTGCTGGACCTGTGCGACCGGCTGGGCTTCCTGGTGATGGATGAAGCCTTTGACGAGTGGGAAGGCATCAAGAACAAGTGGTGGCAGGGACACAACGTCTATCCGCCGAAGCATTTCGGCTACGCGGAGGATTTTCCCCAGTGGCGTGAGGAGGACCTGCGCTCCATGGTGGAGCGGGACCGGAACCATCCCTGCGTGATCCTCTGGAGCATCGGCAACGAAATCGATTATCCCAATGATCCATATGTGACGCCCCTCTTCAAGGAAGTGCTGGGGAACAATGACGCAAACAAGCCCCTGGCGGAGCGCCTCTATGATGACCGGAAACCGGACGCCGGGCGCCTGGCAAAGGTGGCGGCGGAGCTGACGGCGCAGGTGCATGCCCTGGACGACAGCCGGCCGGTGACCAGCGCCCTGAGCTTCCCGGAACTGAGCAACCGCACAGGCTACGCAGACGCCCTGGACATTGCGGGATATAACTACCGGGAGCAGTTCTATGAGGAGGACCACAAGGCCTATCCCGGCCGGGTGATCCTGGGCAGTGAGAACAGCCATGACCCGGAAGCCTGGCGGGCTGTGACAGAGCATGAATATATGGCGGGCCAGTTCCTCTGGACCGGTGTGGACTTCCTGGGAGAATGCCCCGGCTGGCCGAAGCGCATCAGCCAGGCCGGCGCCCTGGACCTGCGGGGAAAGGAAAAACCGCAGTACGCGCAGCGCCTGGCCCTGTGGACCAAAGAGCCGGTGATCCGCATTGCCGTGGGACCCGGGGAAGAAGAACATGATTCCGGCGCCTGGGGAGAATGCTTCCGCTGGCAGGGACTGCCCGGGGAGAAAAAACGGGTATCCTGCTATACCAACGGCAACTCCGCGGAGCTTTTCCTGAACGGCAAGAGCCTGGGGAAAAAGGAACTGACGGAGGTCGACGGCGGCCGGGCAACCTGGCAGGTAGCTTATGAGGACGGCGTCCTGGAAGCCCGGACGGAAGGGGCGGAGGATAAGCTGGCCACCCCCGGAAAGGCCTGCACCCTGCAGTGGATCCGGAATGAGAGCCAGCCC
>JAFZOG010000008.1 GCA_017550745.1 Clostridia bacterium
CCCAGCACTCCAGAGAGAAATATCCCACCTTGTCCAGCTTTTCGCAGGCGGGCAGCATTTCATCCAGCCGCATGCGCGTGGCCGCCTGGCTCTGGTGCGCGTCGCGGAGGATGGTATCTGTAATCTGAACCTTAGCCATCGTGATTCTCCTTTTTGTAAGTTATCAGCCAAACATACTGAGCAGAACGCCAGCCGCGATCGCCGACCCGATGACGCCCGCCACGTTGGGGCCCATGGCGTGCATGAGCAGGAAGTTGGCGGGGTTTTCCTTCTGGCCCACCATCTGGGAAACGCGGGCCGCCATGGGAACGGCGGACACGCCGGCGGAACCGATGAGGGGGTTGATCTTGCCGCCGGTCAGCTTGTTCATCAGCTTGGCCAGCAGCAGGCCGCCCGCGGTGCCCATGCCGAAGGCCACCACGCCCAGCACGATGATCTCAATGGTCTGCAGCCGCAGGAAGGTCTGGGCGGTGGCGGTGGCGCCCACGGTGATGCCCAGGAAGATGGTGACGATGTTCATCAGCTCGTTCTGCACCGTCTTGTTCAGGCGTTCCACCACGCCGCACTCGCGCATCAGGTTGCCCAGCATCAGGCAGCCCACCAGGGGCGTGGCGCTGGGCAGCAGCAGGGAAACCAGGATGGTGACCACGATGGGGAAGATCACCTTTTCGGTGTGGCTCACGGGCCGCAGCTGCTCCATCACGATCTGGCGCTCCTTCTTGGTGGTCAGGGCCTTCATGATGGGGGGCTGAATGACGGGCACCAGGGCCATGTAGCTGTAAGCGGCCACGGCAATGGGGCCCAGCAGGTGCGGGGCCAGCTTGCCGGTGAGCCAGATGGCGGTGGGGCCGTCCGCGCCGCCGATGATGCCGATGGCGCCGGCTTCAGCGGTATTGAAGCCCAGCAGGGACGCGCCCACGAAGGTCATGAAAATACCGAGCTGCGCGGCAGCGCCCAGCAGCAGGGTCTTGGGGTTGGCGATGAGGGGGCCGAAGTCCGTGCCCGCGCCTACGCCGATGAAGATGAGGCAGGGGTAAATGCCCAGCTTCACCCCCAGGTACAGGTAGTCAAGCAGGCCGGGGCTGATGGTCTTGCCCGCGGTGGCGATCAGCACGCCCAGGGAAGAATACACCTGGCCGTCGCTGATGAAGGCGGCGGAGTCCTTGATGATGATGGGCACGGACTCGGCCAGGACCGTGCCGTTCTCGGCAATCAGCCGTCCCAGGCCGTCCAGCTGCGCGCCCACGGAGAAGGAGGACGTGATCTGGCCCAGCACGTTGCCGTTTAAGATCACGGCCCCGGCGTTGTTCACCGTCATGGCCCCGGTCTCGATCAGCTCCTTCAGGTTCGCCAGGTTCGTCGAGTCGATCAGGATGGCTCCGCCGAACAGGCTCCAGTTGGCGTGGCCCCCCGCGAACAGCGCTTCGTGGTAGACCTCGCTGCCCAGCAGGTTGGTCAGCAGCATGCCGAAAGCGATGGGCAGCAGCAGCAGGGGCTCGAATTTCTTTACGATGGCAAGATAAATCAGAAGACAGGCGATGCCCACCATCACCAGGGCCAGCGGATTGCTAAAGAACTGGGCAATCCCGCTCTCCCGGGCCAGGGAAGACAGCGTCTGTAAAATGTCAACAGATTGCGTTCCCACGGAAGTATCTCCTCCATTCTGGATGAAAGGCAGCGGATTGCGGCGACGCCGGTTTCATCCGGTTCTAAAAGCGTTTTCAGTGAATAGAAACCCAGTTTCGTTATTTCGGAAAAAACATGGAACGAATGCAAGCAGCGGTGTCATTCTGACGGCTTGAAAAGCCGGAAGAATCTCCCCCTGTTGATTCACCTGGTAAGTTGTTTCAGAGAAACAAAGGAGATTCTTCACCCTCTTCGAGGGTTCAGAATGACAGTACGGGCTGGGTTTACCATTCACTACAGGATCAGCTTCCTATCAGTTCAGCACCACGAGGGGATCGCCGGAATTGACGGACGCGCCTTTGCTCACGGCGACCTGGGCGACAGTGCCGTCCTGGGGCGCGAGGATCTCGTTTTCCATCTTCATGGCTTCCAGGATCAGCAGCACGTCGCCCTTCTTGACGGCGGCGCCCTGGGCGACCTTCACGTCCAGGATGGTGCCGGGCATGGGGGCGTTCACCTTCGTGCCGCTGGCCACGGGCGCGGCTTTCGGCGCGGCGGGCTTGGCGGCGGGGGCGGCCTTGGGGGCGGGGGCTTTCGCGGCGGCAGCGGGGGCGGCGGATTCGCCGGCGGCCACTTCTTCCACTTCTACTTCATAAGCGGCACCGTTGACGGTGATATTGAATTTACGCATGATCTTTCCTCCCTTATTCTTTCCGGAAACACTGTTCAGAGGCTTCGCGGAGCGTACAGAGTTCAGCGTTCAGATATATCATGTCGTCCAATATATCGGGCATCCGGAGCGCGGTCACTATAATATCTGCACTCTGTACTCTTTCCGGCTTCCTCAAATCGAATTTCCCCGAACAGTTCCCATCATCATGTATTAGAAATGACTGTAAATCTGCTCTTCCCTGGCGGCCCTGGCGCGGGCGGAAGCGTTTGCCACCCGGCGCACCCGGCGCACCACGAACCCGCTGTCATGGCCCTCTTCCTGCCAAAGGACGGCGATGGCGGCGGTGATGGCGGCAACCACGGACAGGTCGTCTTCTTCCGCTTCCGGTTCAGCCGCGGAGGCAGGGGCGGGAGCAGGCGCGGGGGCGGGCGCCGCTTTCACGGGCGCGCTTTTGGCGGGCTTGCTCCTGCCGGTGAACATGGTCATGCAGGAAATGCACACGATCAGGATGACCAGCCCGGAGAACACCACCAGCATGCCTACGCCCGTGGTGGAGAGGCCCAGCATCAATTTTTCCATTCCGAACCCTCCTTACAGCGGCAGGTTGCCGTGTTTCTTGGGCAGGTTCACGTCATGCTTGTTCGCCAGCACTTCCAGGGCGGCGATGATGTATTTGCGGGTTTCCTTGGGCTCGATCACGTCGTCCACCACGCCGGCCTTGGCGGCTTCCAGCGCGCCGTGCCTGGCTGCGTAGGCGTCCTCCAGGGCTTCCCGGCTTTCCCCGGCGTTCAGCTTGTCGCCGTCCAGGGTCTGCACGGCGGCCTGAGCGGTCAGGGGGGCGATCACGGCGGTGGGCCAGGCGTAAGCCACGTCGGCAATCGCCTTGCCGCCCATGGCCACGTAAGCCGCGCCAATGGCGCTGCCGGTAAAGACGGCCACCTTGGGGGAAGTGGCTTCAGCGTAGGCGTAGATCAGCTCCGCGCCGCCGCGCAGCAGCGCGCCCTGATGGCCCGGCAGCGGCACGGCCAGGCCGTCGGTATTCACCAGGGATACCACCGGCAGGCCGAAGCAGTCGCACAGCCGCACGAAGCGGGCAGCCTTCCGGGCGTCCTGGGAGGTGAAGCGTCCCCCGTCCGCCTTGTGGTCGTTGGCGATGAGGCCCACGGTGCGCCCGCCCACGCGGCACAGCGCGGTGTGCACGGCGGAGCCGTAGCCCTGATAGAATTCAATGGTCAGATTGCCGTCCGCGATTTCCGCCATCAGCGCGGCGGCCTCGTCCGGGTCTTCGCAGGCCACCAGGCGGTTCAGGTCCTCGCCGTCCGCCAGCGGCGCGTCCTCCATGTTGGAGGCGGGCAGCAGGTCGATCAGGGAGGTGATCAGGGCGAATGCCTCGTCCTCGTTCCCGGCGGTCAGCGCCACGGCGCCCTGGGCGTCCATGGTTTCCGCGCCGAAGAGCTGCTGGGCGGTCTTTTCCCGGCCCTTTTCGCTGTTCATCACCTGGGCGGTGTGCAGGCGGATCTCGCCGGTCTTCTTCACCTGGATGTTGATGTCGCTCAGCTGGGTCATCATGGCGGCCAGGCCAGCGCAGGGGCCCAGGACGCAGGTGATGATCGGGCATACGCCGGAAAGCCGCGCCATGGCGCTGAGGATCTCCGCGTAAGCGGGCAGGGCGTCCATGCCCTCCTCCAGCTTCACGCCCGCGCTGTCCAGCAGCGCCACCACGGGCGAGCCGGTCACCCGGGCCATGTTCAGGGTCTTGAGCATCTTGGCCGCCTGGGCGGTGGTCATGGCGCCGCCGCAGGAGCAATAGTCCTGGGCGAAGCAGTACACCGCCTGGCCGTTTACCGTGCCGCTGCCCGCCACGGCGTTGCCGCCCGCGCGCAGGGCGTCGATCTCGGCGAAGCTGCCCGCGTCAAACAGCTTGGCAACCCGCTCCCGGGCCGTGCTCTTGCCGTCGGCGTGCTGCTTGGCCACGCGCTCCGCGTCGCCGCTGAGCAGCGCCGCCTTTTCCGTTGCCAGAGCCTGCAATCTTTCAGACATTTCCAATCACGTTTCCCCCATTCTCCTGTAGTATTGGTGATGAAGGTTTTGAAATGAATATTTCATGGCTGTTCCTGATGCTTTTTTCCCGATCAATACAAATCGGAAGGATCGCAAAAAAGAAAGCCTCAACCTAACCCAACTTCTACTATTCTGCATAAACCGCCCTATTCCTGCCGGAAAGGAGAAAAAAATTCCGGTGCCCGCCGAAACGGGAACGCGCCGGGCATTTTCTCCGGTCGGCAGAATAAAAAACCTTCCCCCGGACAGGAGGAAGGACAGGCTGTCGAAAAAGTGTTTTCGACAGCCTGCGAATGAAAATGGAATCCCGATTCCATTTTCATTCGCAATTATATTGCTTTATAGATCGCGATGGTCAGCGCGCCGTCCTGGGCGGAAGCGTCGATGCGGATGGGGAAGGGGTAATCGTTGCGGAAGCGGAAGTTCAGGGCGGAATTGCCCACAGCCGCGTCCACGCCGATGGGCAGGTAGCTGGCCCCGTTATCCCCGTGGGCGCGGCGCTGGAGCACCGTCAGGCCCGGCAATTGCAGCACCACGTTGTACAGGGTGGAGCTGACCTGGCAGGTGCCGCCGCCGTAGCCCAGGTTCAGCCCGCCGTCGGCCAGCACGCCCGCGGGCAGATACCCGTTGGCGGCGCTGTAGGGCCCCATATCGCGGTTGAAGTTCAGCTCCGTGCCGCTGGAGAAGGGAAACACGTTCATTTTGTCGCAGGCCACCACGATGTTGTTGATGCGGTTCAGGTTGCTTTCGTCGGTGGTGATTTTATAGAAAGAAGTATAGGAGGCGATGGGCGCGTCGGTGCCCGCGGTTTCCGCGACGTCGTACACGCTGGCCACGTCTCCCATCAGGCGGGAGTCGATGTAGCCGTACTGCCGGTGGTAAATCACCTTGCCGTAGCCTTCCTCAAACCCGATCAGGCTCACCCTGGCCCCCGCGTGCAGGGTGATCAGGGCTTCCCCGCCGCCGGGAGCGCTCCACACCGGCGCGTCCTGGGCCTGGATTGTGACCAGGTAATGGTTGAAATCCACGCCGTAGGGCGGGGTGGTGGAAGGGTCGATGGTGGTGGGGTTTTCCAGGCAGACCCGCTTCACATAGCCGGTTTTGTGGTCCGCCTCATAGGTGACCAGGGCGAAGGAAGGGTTCAGCGCGTGCACCACCACCCGCACGTTCTCCGGGATATAGCCGATCTGGTTGATGCCGTTGGTGGTTTCCCAGTCGGAAAACACCTTGCAGGAAAGCCGCGTGCGGGCGTAGTACAGCCGGGCGGAAGCGTCCGGCTGATTCTCCGCAAAGCAGGAAGCCCAATGCAGGGGCAGAAGCGCGGCCAGGAGAAGCAAAGCCAGGAAGCGTTTCATGGTCAGGTCGACTCCTTGTAAATCGCCACGAACAGCGCCAGGTCATGGGTGGACGCGTCGATGCGGATGGGGAAATCAAAATCGTTGCGGAAAATAAAGTTCTGGGTATTGGTGCCGGAGGCGGCGTCCATGCCGTGGGGCAGATAGGAGGCGGCGTTGGCCCCGTGAGGATTGCGGCGCAGCACGGTGATGCCCGGCAGCTGCATCAGGGTATCCCACAGGGTGGAGCTCACCTGGCAGGAGCCGCCGCCGTAACCCATCTTGGTTTCGCCGTCCTTGAGCACCGGGGCCAGCCGGTAGCCGTTGGACGCGCTGAAGGGGCTGACCACGTTGTTGAAGTTCATGGATTCGCCGGGCTGGAGCACCGTGCTGATCAGCTCGCAGCAGCGGGCCAGGTTCACGATGCGGTCCTCATTGTTGCTGTAGAAGGAGCAGAACACGGAGATGGGGGTTTCGCTGTCCGCCGTTTCCACGTCGTCGGCCACGGGCATAAGCTCCGCCAGGTCGTTGGTGTTGATATAGCCGTACTCGCGCTTATGGATCAGCTTGGCCCAGCCGTCCTCGATGCCGCACAGGGACACCCGCGCGCCTTCGGTGAGCACGGACAGGGTTTCGCTGTCGGCGCTCTTATCGGCCTTCACTTCCACTTCCCGGTCGATCACCACATAGTATTCCTGGGGCGTGACAGGATAATCGGGAACAGTGCCGGGATTGGGATTGTCGGTCACGTCGATGCGGTGGCGCAGCACATACCCCACGCCGCTCCCCACCTTGATGCCCACCCAGCCGGGCGTCAGCTCCACGATTTCGATTTTGTTTCCGGGGCTCATGGTCTTGATGACCTTGCTGTCGGAATCCATTTTTTCATACACGTTGGTGTAGCTGTTTGCGAAGCGGCGCGTGATGATCCCGTTATAGATCGTCTTGGTGGACTGCTTCTTCTCCGCCGCGTAAGCGGAAGTAAAAAGCAGCGTCAGCGCTAAAACAAATACAATGACCCGTTTGGCTTTCACGATGAACATCCTCCGTGTGATCCGATGATGACTTCCGGCTTTCGCCTGATACGTCATTCTACAGTATACCACGAAAATGAAAAATGGCAAATCCGTTCAGGAAAATTTTACATTTTTCAGCCGCCGGATATATGAAAACAGAAAACAAAAAGCCGGCTGCTGTCAAGCGCGGCCGGCTCTGCGATAGATTAGGGGGTGTTCACACTACCCGAAAAGAGCTGATTCTGAGATGATTTTTCGTCAGGCAAGGCGCATTTCCGCAGGAATACTGGCGGTATTTCAAGGAAATGCAACGCAGCATGACGGAAAATCAACCAGAATTCAGCC
>JAFZOG010000009.1 GCA_017550745.1 Clostridia bacterium
AACGACCTCCAGCCCAAGGACAGGGACATTGCCATGGTGTTCCAGAATTACGCCCTGTATCCCCATATGACGGTGTACGACAACATCGCCTTCTCCCTGCGGCTCAAGAAAATGCCGGAGGATGAGATTTACGAGAAAGTAACCAACGCGGCGGAGGTGCTGGGCATCACCGATTACCTGACCCGCAAGCCCCGGGCCCTGTCCGGCGGCCAGCGCCAGCGCGTGGCTATCGGCCGCGCCATGGTGCGGGAATCGAAGGTCTTCCTCATGGACGAGCCGCTGTCCAATCTGGACGCAAAGCTGCGCAACCAGATGCGCGCGGAAATCATCCTGCTGCGCCAGAAGCTGAACACCACCTTCATTTACGTCACCCACGACCAGACCGAGGCCATGACCTTAGGCGACCGCATCGTCATCATGCACGACGGCTACATCGAGCAGGTGGGCACGCCCATGGAAGTGTTTGAAATGCCCCGGAACGTGTTCGTGGCCGAATTCATCGGCGCGCCTAAAATGAACCTGATGGAAACCGATCTGGAATACGTGGGCGGTCAGTATTACGTGCGACCCTTCGGCGCGAAGATCGAAGTGAAAGGCAGCAAGGCGGAGGAACTGCAGAAGAAGGGCGTGGGCAGCCGCAAGGTGCTGCTGGGCGTGCGTCCCGAGCATATCACGCTTACCGACGCTTCGGCTGAAGACGCCATCCCCTGCAAGCTGGAAGTAAACGAAATGATGGGCAGCGAGCTGCACCTGCACGTGTACACGCCGGACGAAACCCGCCTGATCGTGCGCGTGCCCACCATCAACCTGACCAGCGAGCAGCGCAAAGCCATGGTTTACGGCGCGCAGCTGTATATCACCTTTGAAGGAAAGGTGATGCACTTCTTCGATAAAGATTCCTCCCTGAATCTGATCTACGGCGATTGATCTATATTGCTCCGCAGCCGCCCGCCGGACAGCGCCGGCGGGCGGCGTATTGGATCATTTCATCTACGAAAGGACGAAAATTACATGCGGCAGAGCGGTATTTTGATGCACATTACGTCTCTTCCCGGGCCGGACGGCATCGGCAGCTTAGGGAAGGAAGCCTACGCGTTCGCGGATTTTCTGCACGCCGCCAATATGGGCATTTGGCAGGTGCTGCCCATGGGCCCCACGGGCTACGGCGAATCGCCCTACCAATCGCCCAGCACGTTCGCGGGCAATCCAATGCTGATTTCCCTGGATAAGCTGGCCGAAGCGGGCTATCTGGACCTGGAGGGCGAGGAACGGTATACCCCGGAAAACCTGGAACAGGTGGATTACGCCGCGGTGCAGGAGCATAAGACCCGGCTGCTGCGCAAGGCTTTCGCCCAATCCGAACGGAAACTGAAAAAAGCCATCTCAAAGTTTCAGGAGGAAAACGAATGGGTGTACGATTACGCCCTGTTCGCCGCCATCAAGGCGCATTTTGATTTGCAGATGTGGACCAAATGGCCCGATGAAGGCGCGCGCATGCGGGACCCGGAAACTTTGAAAAAGTACGAAAAGAAGCTGGACAAGGAGATCCGCTTCCATCTGTGGTGCCAGTATATCTTCGCCCAGCAGTGGAAAGCGCTGAAAGAATATGTAAACGGCTTAGGCATCAAGCTGTTCGGCGATATCCCCATCTATGTGGCGGAGGACAGCGCCGATACCTGGACCCACCCCGAGGTGTTCCAGCTGGATAAGGACAGGGTGCCCCGCCGGGTGGCGGGCGTGCCGCCGGATTACTTTTCCGAGGGCGGCCAGCTGTGGGGCAATCCGCTGTACCGCTGGTCTTACCTGAAACAGAAGGGCTATAACTGGTGGGTGAAGCGCTTGGGACACCTGAGCAAAATGTACGATATCATCCGCGTGGACCACTTTATCGGCTTCGCCAGGTACTATTCCATCCCCCACGGGGCCGCTACCGCCAAAACGGGCAGGTACATCGACGGGCCGGGGAAAGATTTGTTCATCACCCTGAACAAGAAGCTGCCGGGGCTGGACATCGTGGCCGAGGACTTGGGGCTGGTAACCGATCAGGTACGGGAGCTGATCGCCTTTACCGGCTACCCGGGCATGAAGGTGCTGTCCTTCGCCTTTGGCGCGGATGATTCCAATGTGCATATCCCGGAGAATATTCAGGAAAACACCGCCTATTACACCGGCACCCACGATAACGTGACCGCTCTGGCAAGGGTCAAGAACTGTACCAAGGAAGAACTGGCCAGCGCCAAGGAAATCGCCGGGTTTGAAAAGTTCAAGGACGCGCCCTGGGCCTTTATCCGCACGGTGTTCGAGAGCAAGGCCCGCATCGCCATGGCCCCCATGCAGGACGTGCTGGGCTTGGACGATTGGGCTACCATGAACCGGCCCGGCACCGTGGGCGGAAACTGGCTGTGGCGCATGAAGCCCGGCCAGACCACCAAGACCCTGGCGGATAAGCTCAAGCGCCTGAACCGGGAAGCCAAGCGGCAGACGGAGGAATAAAAAATACATTTCGCCAGAAGAGGGGGCCAGGGGCGAAAAGCCCCTGGTGGGGTCTGGGGTGAAACCACAGTGTAGTATTCTTTGCACACCACAAGAGCGCAAAAGAATCATATACAACAAAAAGGAGGAAACCAAAATGGCCAGATTTGAAGTCACGATCTCCGAAATGTACAATGCCGCCACCAAGATTCATCAGGCCGCTGAAGATTATCTGACCACTGCATGCAAGGTTTATGCGCTCGCCGAAGTGCTTGGGGGGTCCTGGGAAGGGGATTCACAGGTAGCGTTCATGGAAGAACAGCGGAAAGCCGCGGAGTGGTTCAAGAAAATGGCAGCGCTGGTGGAATCTTATGTCCAGATGATCCAGCGCGCAGCCAAGGCTTACCAGGAAGCGGACGAGCAGGCCACCAACAGCATCAGGGATGGGGGCGGAAACGGCATTATCGGCCGCAACTGGAGTCTAATTCAGAATCCGATGATTATGACGCTTTATGCCGCGCCAAACAGCTTTAAATTCTGACCTCGGTATCGTTTAACAGGATTCCGTCGGGTACAGCGGACCAGAGGCGCGGGGAGCGCCGTGAAAGCAAAACAGCAATACACGGAGGGAAAGCAATGTACACGCTCAGAAACTGTGTATGGGAAATCACGTTGGCATGCTGCTTTTCCTGCAAGCATTGCGGTTCTGGCGGAGGGAAAGCCAGGTCTGACGAGCTGACGCGGGAGGAATGCCTTGACCTCGCTGATCAACTGGCGGATCTGGGTTGCCAGAGAGTCTCCCTGATCGGCGGGGAAGTCTTCATGCGAAGTGACTGGGACCTGATCGCTGAACGCCTGATCATCAAAGGGGTTCGTACAGCGATCGTTACGAACGGATTCCAGATGGCGGAATCCCTCGTATCCAGGATCCGGGAGATCGGAATCGAGTCTGTCGCGGTATCCCTGGACGGTATGAAGGATCATCATGACCAACTGCGGCAACCCGGGAGTTTTGCCAAGGCCGAGGCGGCCATTGTCCGCCTGAGCCAGAGCGGAGTCCCTGTCTCCGTGATCACTACATTGAATCATGAGAACGTATCGGACCTGGAAGATATGTACGCCTATCTGAAAAGATATCCCATTGCGGTCTGGCAGATTCAGGCCTGCTCCCCGATGGGCAACGCGGCCAAGGGTGGGATCGATTACCGCTTTGATTTCAGAACGGTGATCGACTTCGTATCAGCGCATGCCAGGCATGCGCCTTTTGCCCTTGGGGTCGTCGATAATATCGGATACTTTACGGAGGATGAAGGCAGCCTGCGGGGCAACCTCAGCGGGGCGGCGGTATTCCAGGGATGCCGGGCGGGGATTGATGCCATCGGCATCGACAGCGTTGGGAACGTCAAGGGATGCGAGGCGCTGTATGATGACCGCTTCATCGAAGGAAACCTGAGGCAGCGATCCCTTCGGGAAATCTGGGAAGATCCGGATGCTTTCGCGTACAACCGGAAGCTTACATGGGAAGACCTGCATGGAAAGTGCGCAGAGTGCCCGGATAACTGGCTTTGCAGAGGCGGGTGCCGTTCCTACAACTATTTTGTCCATGGAGACTTGTATGAATCGCCTTTCTGCGCGAGGAACCAGCGTGGGATGCAATATGATACGCTTTCAGAATCTTCGCTCCAAAAATTTTGTAACGCAACGTTACAAAAAGTGCTTGACAAATGGGAGCACCCAAAACGATGGAAGCGGCCAGAGCCGCCGCCGCCCCGCCGTACAGCGGCGCGAGAAACAGAGCCGTCCGGTGGCGCAGGGCAAAGGAGGGCTTTTTGCGCTTGCCTAAATGCACGGCGATGAGATCGGGGCGCTCCAGCAGGTAATAACCCGCTTCCCCTTCCGGCCCTTCTTTGCCCGCGGCCATCAATACGGCCGCCCGCGCAGCGGCGCTTTGAGAAATATGCAGACGCCGGGCGGCGCGGCAGGCATGGCAGACATATAAATCCCGGCTTTCCTGATCCATGCGTCCGAAGGTGGGATCGGCCCGCAGCGCCCGGATCACGGGGCTCAGCCTCTCCCGCACCGCGTCGAAACGCAGGCGGGAAAGCATGCGCAGGGAGGCGATCAGCCGTCCCGCATACAGCCCCAGGGCGGTTTGGTTTTCCTGATCCCGCCGGACGGCCTCTTCCCAGCGAAGGCCCAGGCGGCGCAGGGTTTCGTCCGCCCGGCGCAGGCCGGACGGGTTTTCCTCCGCGTTCAGGGCACGCAGCACAGCGGCCAGCAGCGCGCCGTCCTTGGGCAGACTGTCCCGGTCCCCGGCGGAAAAACGCTTGGCCCAGGCCAAGGCCCGGTCACGCCGTTCCTTTTCACATGGGCAGGCTTCCAGGGGCTCCAGCAGGCATTCAAACAAAGCGCAGGCCAGGGCATTTGGCAGCAGCGACAGCTCTTCTTCGGTGATTTCTTCCTCTCCCGCTTCTCTTTGGATCACCCGCACGATCAGCGGCGCGGTGATTTCCCCCTGGCCCGCTTCGCAGACCGCCCGCGCCCAGCGCAACAGCCGGGGCACGCCGTTTTCCCCCGACAGGCGGGGGGAGCGCTTGATCTCCCGTTTCAGGGCGTCCGCTTCCTCCAGCAAAAACAGGGCGTGATCCTCCAACCACGCGCCGGCGGGGGAAAGGGCCTCCCTGGGGATGCCGCAGACCGCCTCCCGGGCCTTGCGGATATGCTCCGTAAGTCCCTTGGGGCAGCGCAGGCGGGTTTTATGAGAAATGGAATTGACCATGACGATCCTCCAAACACAGGCAGAAATGCACCGTTTCGGAATATAAACGGCTGTACCGTATTATTTCCAGAAAAGAATAATAAAAATACTGGAAAAAACGGAAAAAAGATGATACAATGATTCCAGAGACAGAACAAAAATGAAAAGGAGACGGATGCGTATGTGGTATAATCCGCCGGACGGCGCGCGGCGCGAGAGTTTTCACCAGGGCATGTGTTTTGACGCGTACAATTTCCTGGGGGCCCATCCCGTGGAGGAAAACGGGGAACTGAAATGGCACTTCTCCGTCTGGGCGCCCAACGCCCGGCGCGTGTCGCTGATCGGGGAATTCTGCGGCTGGGATCGGGACGCCTATCCCATGGTAAAGCAGTACGACGGCATTTGGGAACTGCGGCTGCCGGATAAGCTGTTCACCCCGGCAATCGATCCGGAGCGCTTTTCCTTCCCCGAAGCGGCGGAGCGCCTGCGGGCCTACAAGTATGCCATCGAGTGCGCGGACGGGGAATGGCATTACCGGGCCGACCCCTACGCCTTTGAAAGCGAGCTGCGGCCCAACAACGCAAGCAAGCTGCGGAGCCTTGAGGGCTACCAGTGGGGCGACGGAGATTGGATGGAAAAGCGCGCCAAGCGGGAACCCTGCCGCAGCGCCATGAACATTTACGAATTGCACCTTGGCACCTGGCGGCGGGGAGAAAATGGCCGCATGCTGAACTACACGGAAATCGCCGACCAATTGGTTCCTTACGTTCAGGACATGGGCTATACCCACGTGGAGCTGCTGCCGGTGATGGAGCATCCCTTCGACGGCTCCTGGGGCTATCAGGTGACGGGCTATTACGCCCCCACCTCCCGCTACGGCACGCCGGATCAGTTCCGCACCCTGGTGGACAGGCTGCATCAGGCGGGCATCGGCGTGATCCTGGACTGGGTGCCCGCCCATTTCCCCAAGGACGAAGTGGGCCTGCGCCGCTTCGACGGCACGCCGTGCTATGAGCACGCCGACGAGCGCCGTTCCGAAATGCCCCAGTGGGGCACCACCCTGTTCGATTACGCCCGGGGCGAGGTGAGCAGCTTCCTGCTTTCCAACGCGGTCTACTGGCTGAAGGAATACCATGCCGACGGCCTGCGCTGCGACGCGGTGAGCTGCATGCTGTATTTGGATTTCGGGCGCGGGCCGGGTTACTGGCTGCCCAATCAGTACGGCGGCCGGGAAAACTTGGACGCCATCGCGTTCCTCCGGCGGATGAACGAAACCGTGTACCGGGAGTGCCCCGGCGCGATCACCGTGGCGGAGGAATCCACCGCTTTCCCCAAGGTGACCGATCCCACCTGGGAAGACGGCCTGGGCTTCGGCTTCAAGTGGAACATGGGCTGGATGAACGATATTCTGTCCTATGTGGCGCTGGACCCCATTTACCGCAAATACCACCACGATAAAATCACTTTCTCCATGATGTACGCTTTCAGCGAAAACTACATCCTGCCTTTCTCCCACGACGAGGTGGTGCACGGCAAACATTCCATGCTGGATAAGCAGCCCGGCGACCACTGGCGCAAGTTCGCGGGCCTGCGCGCCCTGTACGGCTATTACATGGCCCATCCGGGAAAGAAGCTGCTGTTCATGGGCGGCGAGTTCGGCCAGTTCGTAGAATGGCGGGACGCGGAGCAATTGGACTGGATGCTGCTGGGCTATGAAAACCACGCCCGGCTCCAGCAGTATGTGAAGGCCCTGAACCGCCTGTACCGGGAAGAACCTGCCCTGCACAGCGTGGACGACAGCTGGAACGGCTTCCAGTGGCTGAATGTAAACGACGCGGACCGCAGCATCGTGGCTTTCCTGCGCATGGACGGCAAGGGAAACGCCATCTCCGCCGTGACCAACTTCACCCCCCAGCCCTACGGGGAATACCGGCTGGCCCTGCCTTATCCCTGCGAGCTGACCGAGATCCTCAATTCCGACCGGGCGGAATTCGCGGGCAGCGGGTGGCAGAATCCCGGGCCCATCCGGGCGGAAAACGCGCCGCTCAACGATCTGCCTTGCTCGGCCACCGTGTGCGTGCCGCCCCTGGCGACGGTGTATTACCGGGTCAGGAAGATTGAGGATTGACAAATTGGTCATAGAATATCCATTGAAGGAATCTGCGAAATCATATAAAATAAGGGAACCTCCAAAAACTAAGAAAGAACAGCAGATCAAGTCGAGAAATGGTATAATACCAATGGGTGATGAAAGATGGAGCAAGCAGGGATATTCGATGAAATCGAACGGCTGGAACGTTTGAGTGAGCTAGGTGATCCGC
>JAFZOG010000055.1 GCA_017550745.1 Clostridia bacterium
CCGCCTGATCTCCTTTGGCTCCTGCTATTGGGGAAAGGGGCTTTTTATGCTCTTTTTGCCTCTTCTTCGGCTTTTCTGTTCTTGTTCAAATGGGGGCTGTGATTCAGCCAGTGGCTTTCTGCCTTTTTTCACAGCCCCTTTTCATTCGCAGGATCACGGAATCAGCCGGATATTCAGCCTGGGGTTTTCCGCCGCCGAATCGAAGAACACCGCCAGGAAGCCGGGCCATTTTTCCATTTTGCCGCCGGCGGATGCGCAGTCGGTGATGGTCAGCCGCACGCCGTCCAGGCTGGTGAGGCAGTCATGCAGGGCGTCCAGGTTGTGCCCGTAATAATCCGGGAAGGCCAGGGCCTTCGCCAGGTCGACATGCGCTTTTTCGGGGGTGTCCCAGCCCGCGGCGGAAAGCTGCACACGGTTCATTTATTCCATCTCCTCAAAGGTATCGTAATGGTCGTCGGTGTAGAATATCCTGCCGTCATTGCTGTAAACGATGCGCTTGTCGTTGCGGTACTTGCCGTTAAAGTCGATGTCGCATTCATAGTACTTCCGGCCTTTTACAGTGGGCAATTGGCCCTCGTAGTTGCCGAACCGGTCGCCGCCGATGCTCTTGCCGGGGGCCACGTCCCACAGGTTGTGCCTGATGCTCACCCAGCCCAGGGCCTGGGCCTCCTCCTTGGTGATATAATTGGGCGGCAGCTCGCCGAATGCCCGCAGATAGGCCGCCACGTGCCCTTTGTCGGTATACGCTTCCCCCCGGATCACAAACAGGTCTTTATCCGGCGGGGCCGTGGCGTCGGGCTTGGCCGCCGCGGGATCTTTGGCAGGCGCGTCCTCCTGATCCTCTGTCAGAAACAGATAGGTTTCCTCGTCCAGCCTGCCGGTCTCCTCCAGCCCGAAATCCTTCTGGAACGCCAGCACCGCCGCTTCCAGGGCCTTGCTGAAATTGCCGTCGGCCTTGCCGCTGTAGTAGCCCAGCTCGGAAAGGGCCTTCTGTACGGCTCTCACTTCCCTGCCGGAGTCGCCCTTTTTAAGGGTCTTAAAGCCCTCGGCCCGGGCGGCTGCTGCGGGAAGGAAGCCGGAAGGCGCGCCGGTGTTCCCCTGCCCGAAAATGAAGAAGATGCTGCCGCCGATCACCGCCAGGGCCAGCAGCGCGGCGATGACGCGGGCGATGCGCCTGTTTTTCTGAATCACAGCTGATCCTCCTGTACCCAAACGCTGCGGTTGCCCAGCACGTCCGAAATCATCACGGAGGCCACGCCCTGCAGCTGGGGCATTTGCAGCATGGTTTGCAGCGCCGGGGTATGCTTGGTGCGGGCGGCGCTGGCCTGCACATGGAAGGTTTTATTCCGGTAAAAGCCCACCGACCACTGGTCCACCGCGTCCAGGCCGGTGACGGGGGACCCCTCCGGCGTCCGGTAATCCAGCAGCCGCGCGTCATAGAAGGCGATGCCGGGTTCAAACTCCGCCTGCAAAAACGCGCCGGGGCTGCCGGTGGGAGCCTCCACGGTCATGGCGGTGTTCAGCAGCCTTTTCCGGGAGACGGCGATGGACAGCGGCCCTTTATCCGAGCTCAGGAAGCGCCGCCCCTCCTCCGACGCGGCCACCGCCGTGGTGCCGGAGCCGCCGAACAGATCCGCCACCAGGTCGCCTTTTTGGGTGGTGGACAGGATGATGCGCTTGAGCAGCGCCAGGGGCTTTTGGGTATCGTAGCCGGTGCGCTGGGGGTCCTTCTGCTGCAGGTGGCTCACATCCGTCCATACGTCGCCGGGATAGACGGGATCATCGTCGTAATAGATATACACTTTCCCGCCGGACTTGATGCTGCGGTAGGGCCGCCCCTGCTCGTCAATGCTGCGGCGCATGTGGTTCTGCCGGTTTTCGCCCCGGGATATGGGCACCGCCCGGATATTGAAATACTGGCTGCGGGATTTGCGGTAAAACAGGATCACGTCATGCTTGCGGGAAAAGCGCTTCATCGTGCGCCCGCCGGACTGGTACGCCCAGATGATCTCATTGACGAAATTGCTTTCCCCGAAGATTTCGTCGCACAGCAGCCGGGCGTGGGCCGCCATCCGGCTGTCCAGATGCAGGAACAGGGAACCGGTGTCGTTCAGCAGCATTTTCGCGTTTTCCAGCGCCTGGCGCAGCAGGCCCAGAAACTCGGCTTTTCCGGAAAAACGGTCCTGATACGCGGGCAGTGTCAGGGTGTTTTTCCCCGTCATCCAGCCATTCTCCCCCACGCGCATCTGCATATAAAACGCATCCCCCGTCATGAACGGCGGATCCAGATACACGCAGGCGGCCTGGCCTGCCCAGCGGCTGAAATCGCCCCGGGCATCCCTCAAAAGCAGATCGCCCTGGCTGCCGTTCAAATGGATCTCCCGGTCGCATTCCACCTGTACCCAGGCCATGTTTCCGTCCCTCCCGCAAAGTGGTCAAAAGGATTTCAAGCGTTCGTTATAAGCGTGCAGGGCGTTAAGAAACGCCGCGTGCTCCGGGCATGCGTAGAGCAGCCCGCCGGCTTCCTTTACCGCCTGCACGAACGCCGGGTTCAGGCCCCGCCTGCCCGATGCCATCAGCGGGCATACCGCCCAGGCGCGCCGGTCCATGACGGCCCCCGCTGGCGAAGGAAGCATGGGGAACAGGCGGCAGGACAGGGGCCTGTCCTGCCGCTCACAGGTTCCTTCACAGGTAAGCAGCTTTAATCCCGGCAGCACAGCGCCGTCTGTTTGGATGCAAAAGCCCTTCGGCAGGTTTTCGTACAGCGCTTCCTCTTTGGGAAACAGCAGCATCCCGCCCTGGCCGTCCTCGTCCGGCTGGCAGCATAAGCCGCCGCAGGTCCGGCCGCAGTCCGTTTTCAGCGGCGTCACGTTTTCCAGCAACCGGCGGGCTTCAATTACAGCTTCCAGCGCGTCCATTTCCATCGCCCCCGGCATTCATAGATGATATTGCTGCAATTGTACCATAAAATCCATAGATTGACAAGGCGGTAATGATTGTATATCATAAGCGCAAAGGGGGATTTATTATGGTTTTATCTTTACCCGGGCCGGTGGAAGAAGCGCTGTCCCGCCTGGAGGCCGCCGGGTTTGCAGCCTACGCCGTGGGCGGGTGCGTGCGAGACCACGTGCTGGGCTTTACGCCCCATGATTACGATATCTGCTCCGCCGCCACGCCGGATGACACCCTGCGCGTTTTCGCGGGCGAACGCATCATCGAGACGGGCCTCAAGCACGGCACCGTGACCGTGCTGCTGTCCGGAATGCCCCTGGAAATCACCACCTTCCGGGTGGACGGGGCGTATTCCGACGGGCGGCACCCGGACGAGGTGCGCTTCACCGCGCGGGTGGAGGACGACCTTTCCCGCCGGGATTTCACCATCAATGCCATGGCTTATTCGCCCAGGGACGGTTTGGTGGATCCCTTCGGCGGGCAGGAGGACTGCAAACGCGGCGTCATCCGCTGTGTGGGCGCCCCCGCCGCCAGGTTCGGGGAGGACGCGCTGCGCATCCTGCGGGCCCTGCGCTTTTCGTCGCGGCTGGGTTTCCCCATCGAGGAGGCCACGGCCGGGGCGGTCCGGGAGGGGAAGGCGCAGCTTTGCCACGTAAGCCGGGAGCGCATCGCCGTGGAGCTGACCGGCCTGCTGCAGGGCAAGGACGCCGTTTCCGTGCTGTGGCAGTTTCCCCAGGTGGTGGAAACCGTCCTGCCGGAGCTTCACCCGCTGCTTTCGGGGCCAGACTGGGAAAAGACGCTGCTGACGGTCAACGCTGTTCCGCGGGATGTGTATCTGCGGTGGGCCGCGTTCCTGCGCCTGTGCGGGCCTGCCGCGGCGGGCAGCGCCGATTTGGCCCGGGGCATCCTGAAAAGCCTGAAAATGTCCGGAAAAATCATGGACACCGTGTCCGAGCTGGTACAGCTGCAGGACGCGGAGCTCCGCCCCGAAACATTGCAGGAAATGCTGATGCGCGTCGGCCCCGAACGGCTGGGGCAGCTGATCCCGCTGCGGCAGGCCGTCCGGATATCCCAGCAGAATGAAAGCATGGAAAGGATCGCTCAAGATACGGAAGCGCTGAAAGAAAAGCTGGATACGCTGCTGCGGGAAAACGTCTGCTGCACCCTGGCGCAGCTGGCCGTCAACGGAAAAGACATGGCCGCCCTCGGCCTGCGGGGCTCCGCCATCGGCAAAACGCTGCAGGAGCTTTTACTTCAGGTGGTGCGCGGACAGCTTCCCAACCAGCGGGACGCGCTGCTGAACGCGGCAAAGCAGGGATGATCAGCTTTTTTCCGTATAAAAACAACACGGGATTCTAACCGTTTGGACAGAATCCCGTGCCTCAAGCTGTCGAAGAACCCCTGGGATGCATCGAAGGGCCGCAGCCCTTCGATATTAAATCCGCAGGGGCCGAAGCACCCGGAAAACGGTACAATGTACCGTTTTCAGCGTAGGCCGGGCGGCAGCCCAAGGCGGTCGCCGGGGCCCGAAACGCCCGGAAAACCTGCCCTTGGGCTGGTTTTCAGCGTAGGGCGGGCCGGAAGGCCCCGGGCAGGCAACAGAATGTTGCTTCCTATATCCATTTCCTGCAAAAATGGATGCATCGAATGAAAATGGAATCCAGATTCCATTTTCATTCGGAAAAGGGAAAAATCAGAACGTCACGCCCTCAAAGCCCTGCCACACGTTTTTTCCGCTGTAGGTCATGGCCGCGGCCTCGCCCCGCATGACCTTCAGGACCGGGAAGGCCATCGCCTCCTGCTCCATTTCCCCCGGATACACATGGATCGGGGCAATCCAGCCGCAGCGCTGCCGGATCCCCGCGGCGATGTCGTCAAAGCGCATCAGGCCGCCGGTCAGCAGGATGGCGTCCACTTTGCCGCCCAGCACGGCGCTCATGGCGCCGATGTGCTTGCAGATCTGGTAAATCATGGTATTCCAAACCAGAACCGCCTTTTTATCGCCCTGATCCACCAGGGCGTGGATGGTATCGGAATTGGATGTGCCAAAAAGGCTGACGAACCCGCCGGACCGTGAGCACATCCGCCGCACATCGTCCACGGAATGGGCTTCGATGTAGTCCAGCAGCGCCAGCACCGGCACGCTGCCGATCCTGGTGGGGGCAAAGGGGCCTTCGCCGTCGGCGCCCATGGTGCCGTCGATCATGCGGCCGTGGTCGTGGGCGCTGACCGTCACGCCGCCGTCGATGTGGGCCACGATAAAATTGCAGTCCTCATACCGTTTGCCCATGGATTCGGCGTGGGCCTGGGATACCGCCTTCGGGTTCAGCACATGGGAGTGGCCCTGGCGGTAGAGGCCGCGGATGCCGGTCAGCCGCGCGTAATCGCAGTATTCATCCACGTTGGTGGGATTCAGCGTGTAGGCGGGCTTATGGTAGGCCAGGGAGAACTTCCAGGCCAGCATGACGCCCAGCTTCGCGGCGTGCTCGCTGCCGCCCACAGCCGCTTCGGTGTCGTCGTACAGCTTCTGGTCGATGACCGTCACGCCGCTGGGCTGGGTACACGCGCTGCCGCCGCGGCCCACGAACACGTCGATCTCCGACGGGTCCACCCCTTCTTCGGCCAGCATATCCAGAATCACCTGATACCGGAAAGGCACCTGGCCGTTGACATGGGAAAATTGCAGCAGGACCGGCGCGTCATGAAACCGGCTTTTTTGAAAGCGCTCCTTTTCATTCACAAAAAGACTGATCTTCGTAGAGGTGGAACCGGGGTTGATGACAAGGATTTTATAGTCTTTTTCCATCGTTTTTCGCAGGGGCAGGCAGCTCCCTTCGGAACGCTTTCCCCTGCTCCTTCCTCTTTGTATTTTTCATCGGCTCACGGCCGCCATGAACCCGGCGGAGGGCAGGCGGCACGATACAGTTATTCTTTGTCGCCCGCCGATTTCCTGCTTGTTTTTCCCTTTTTTCCTGTCCGTCATATATTCCGGGCTGAACACAAAAAGACACGGCGTTCCGCCAAACCGGTGGGACACCGTGCCTCTTTCGTTTTGAAATATATGTTTATGTGAGCCCCAGCTTTTCAAACGCCCAGGCCAGGCCGTCCGCTTCCACGGCGGGGCACACCAGGTCGCTGATTTCTTTGAGCTTGGGGCTGCCGTTGTCCATGCAGACGGAATAGCCCACGGTTTCGATCATTTCCAGGTCGTTCATGCTGTCGCCAAAGCCGATGGTGTCTTTGATGTCGATGCCGAAGGCGTCCGCCACGATCTTCACGCCCCGGCCCTTATCGAACTGGCGGTTGATGAGCTCGCCGTTGAGGCAGTTATGCGCGGCCACGTCCTGCACCACGAAATTGTAGTCCTTTTCCAGGGCGTCCATGGCGGGCTTCAGCTGCTCCATGGTTTTGCACATGAACACGATCTTGTAGATGGGGCTGCCGTCGTATTCCTTCATGGGCCGGATGTTGAGCTGCTCGGCCAGGGCCTTGCGCCAGCGCACCAATTCGCTGTTGCCTTCCCCCGCCTGGGCCAGGAAATCGCCCAGGTCCTCGTCGCCCCAGGTGGCGTCCCTGGATTCGATGGTGCGGAACACGCCGGTCTCCTTCAGCAGCTTCATGCCCAGTTCAAACTGGTCCTTGGGCATGGGGCAGTCGTAAAGCACCCTGTCCCCCGCGAACACGTGCCCGCCGGCGCAGGAGACCGCGCCTTCAAAGCCCAGGGCCAGCACCGGCGCCAGCATGCCGGGGTTGCGGCCCGTGCAGAGAAACACCGGATGCCCCTTGGCCTGCGCCTTGCGGATGGCCTGCATGGCGCTTTCCGGGGGGTAATTGCTGCCCGCAGGGGTCAGGGTGCCGTCAATATCCAGGAAGATCAGCTTACGGTTCATGGAGATCAATCCTTTCGTTGTCAATATGAAAGAAAGTCTATAGCGAATGAGAGTACAGAGTTCAGAGTATTTAGTGTACACACCGGGGAAACCAACTTGGATTATACATGATTCATCTGCACTCTGTACTCTGAAAACTCATTCTTGAAACAGCCACTTAAAGCCCCCCGCGGGGAGGGTGACGGCCTTGGCGTCGGCCTTTTCGCCGGTGGCCAGGTCGGTGTATTCGGCGGGGTCGCTGACCCAGGCGATCTGCTCGCGGTCGTCGAAGTTGAACAGGGCCAGCAGCTTTTCGCCTTTGTTGTAGCGGCCGATGCCCAGGATGTGGTCGTTGCCGGTATTCAACAGCCAGGTGTCCGCCGCGTCGTCAAACACCAGATGGTCGGCCCGCAGGGCTTCCATCTGCTGGATGGCGGCAAAGAGCCTGCCCTCCACAGCCTTTGCGTCGTGGCGCTTCTCCGCTTTCTTCCAGTCCATATCGCCCCGGTGGAGATAGCGGCTGTCATCGGCCTTCAGGGGATCGTCATGGTAAGCGTTGTCGTTCTCCTGGGCGACCTCGTCGCCGCTGTACAGCACCGGCACGCCGCTCATGGTGAACATGAAGGCGTGGAGCATGATGTCCAGCCGCAGGGCTTTTTCCATGGCCTCCTGGTCCCCCGTCAGGCGGGCCTTTTCGATGCCGCAGAGGGAGGCCGTGGTGCCGCAGAGCCGGGCGTCCCCCAGGCGGGGATCGTCGTTGTACAGCTCGCCCAGGGCGGGACTGCCGGGCCATTTGCCGGTGAGGTAATCGTTCAGGTATTTCTTGTGGGGCACCTCCTCCTGGCCGAACTGGCGCAGGAAGCCGTAATCCAGGCCCCAGCCGATGTCGTCATGGCAGCGGAGGTAATTGAGGAAGGTGTACTGGTTGGGCAGGGCGAACACCTGCTCCATCTGGTGGGCAAGCAGGCGCGCGTCCCGGGTGGCCACGGTATGCCAGATGGAGGCCATGGTGGTCACGTTGTAGAGCAGATGGCATTCGGGCTTTTCCACCGTGCCGAAGTAAGGCACCACCTTGCTGGGCTCCATCACCACTTCCCCCAGCAGCAGCGTGCCGGGGCACACGATCTCGCACACCATGCGCATCATGCGCACCAGCGTATGCACCTGCAGGAGGTTTCGGCAGGGCGTGCCCAGGGCCTTCCAGATATAGGGCACCGCGTCCAGGCGGATGATGTCCACGCCGTGGTTGCACAGGTTCAGCATGTTGTCCGTCATGTCGTTGAACACGGTAGGGTTGGCGTAGTTCAAATCCCACTGGTAGGGGTAGAAGGTGGTCATGACCACTTTCTTGGCCTCCTCGCACCAGGTAAAGTTCCCCGGCGCGGTGGTGGGGAACACCTGGGGCACGGTCTGCTCGTACCAGTTGGGGATGTCCCAGCTGTCGTAGAAGAAATAGCGGTGCTGGTATTCCGGATCCCCGGCCCGGGCTTTCTTCGCCCATTCGTGGTCCTCGCTGGTGTGGTTCATCACGAAGTCCAGGCACACGGCGATGCCCCGCTCATGGCATTTTTCGGAAAGGTCAAACAGATCCTCCATGGTGCCCAGTTCAGGCTGCACCCGCCTGAAATCGCTCACCGCGTAGCCGCCGTCGCTGCGCCCCTTGGGGCTTTCCAGCAGGGGCATCAGGTGCAGGTAGTTCACCCCGCAGTCGGAGATATAATCCAGCTTTTCCCGGACGCCCTTCAGCGTGCCCGCGAAAGCGTTCACATACATCAGCATGCCCACCAGCTCGTGGCCCTTGTACCATTCGGGATAGGCTTCCCGGGCCCGGTCCATCATTTTCAGGCTTTCGGGCCTTTCCTTCCAGCAGCGGTACAGCATGCTGACGAAATACTCGTAGGCGTGCATGTCGTTATGGTACAGTTCGCAGTACAGCCATTTCAGTTCATCCTCATGCCGCCGGAAGCGGGAGGCAAATTCGCCTTTCCATTTTTTCTGATCGATCATTTGAGCCCTTCCTCCACTTCTTCTTTTGTCGGCATGGCCGGGATGGCGCCGGGGCGGCTGGTGGTGAGGGACGCGGCCTTATTGGCAAAGCGCACGTAGGCGTTCAGGTCATCGGCGGTGAGCCCCTCCAGCCCGCCGCGGCCGGCGATGCGGCTCAGCAGCGCGCCGAAGAAGGTGTCGCCCGCGCCGTTGGTGTCCGCCACCTTGACCTTGAAGCCCGGCACCTCTCCCTCCTGTCCGCCGAAGCGCCACAGCGCGCCTTTTGAGCCCAGGGTGACCACGGCCAGCCTGACCCCCATGTCCGTCAGCTTCCGGGCGGCGGCCCGGGGATCCTCCTCCCCGCAGAGCAGCTTGGTTTCCTCATCGCTGATCTTCACGATGTCGCACAGCGGCAGCACGGCCCGCATTTGCAGCATGGCGGCGGCCTCGTTCTGCCACAGCACGGCCCGGTAGTTGGGGTCGTAGGTGATGAGCGCGCCGTCTTCCTTGGCGGCGGAAACGGTGTTCACGATGGTGTCCCGGCAGGAGGGGTCGGTGAGGCTGACGGAGCCGAAATGCAGGATGCCCGTGCCCTTCACCGCCTTGATCGCCTGCTCCCCGTCGATGCGGGTGTCCGCCCCGGGCTTGCGGTAGAAGGAAAAGCTGCGCTCGCCCGTTTCGTCCACCGTCACCACGGCCAGGGTGGTGTTGGTGAGGGGCGTGACCTGCAGGCCGGAAATATCCACACGGCAGCGGAGGAGGGTATCCCGGAGCAGGGTTCCGAAAGCGTCCTCGCCGATGCAGCCCACGAACGCGCTTTCCACGCCCATCTTGGCCGCCACCACGGCCACGTTGGCGGGGGCTCCGCCGGGGTTGGCCGCGAAATGGGGGATGCCGTTTTCGTCGATCCGGGTCTGGGTCATATCCACCAAGATTTCACCAATGGCGGTAATTTTCACTTTTGCACCTTCCTTTGAATGGAAATAGGGGGGAATTGTTCAGTTCTGCCAAATTGGCCTTGAGATCATAGGACGATTGTTCTCGCCTGCCGGCGGCCAAATACAGCCCACGATTCCGCGCACAGGCCCAGGCGCTTTGCGAAAGGGCCGCTTTTTCGCGCGGCTGGCCGGAGACGAAGCAGGAGACATACATGCAAGTTGATTATAACATCTATACAAAGGAAAAGCAACGTAAAAACAAAATTTCGCCGGAAACATTGAAAGAAGGGGTTGATAATTTCCGCAAGATGCATTATAATAAGCCTGCGTCTGAAAAGAACCAAATTTCCGAAGCGTCCCGGTGCATGATTGTGCAAAATTTATTTCATATTTGTACAAAACAGGCGGTGAAATGGCGTTTATTTACAAATACGATCCCCATGCGCACGGCCTTGTTTTTCTCAAGAGGGACATAAACTGCTTTGAGGAAGGGAGGACATTTCGTTGAAAGCCTTTTACGAGCTCCGCAATGAAGAGCTGTACGTGGGCAAAATGACGGAATATCCCTTCCCGCTGCACGTGCATGAGACCGTGGAGCTGGCCATCGTGCTGGAGGGGGATTGCCTCCTTGAGATCGAGGGCAGGGAATACCGCCTGCATTCCGGGGACGCGGCCATCGCTTTTCCGCTGACGCCCCACAGCTACAACGCCCTTGCGGAGGGCACCCGCGGCTTCGCCGCCATTTTCCCGGCGGATACGGTGACCGAGTTTTCCAGCATATTCCACACCATGATGCCCGACATGCCGGTGGTGGTGAAGGATAAGATGAGCGGGGAAACGCTGGACCTGGCCCGCCGCCTGATGGAAACCGGGGACGACGGGGACCAGCACCTGAAGCAGGCGTACCTGCACGTGATCCTGGCCCACATCCTCCACGCCCTGAGCTTTCATGCCGCCGCCGCCTACAACGAGCGGGGCCTGGAGGCGCGGGTGGTGCGATATGTATATGACCACGCCTGCGAAAGCATCACCATCAGCAGCGCCGCCCACGCCCTGGGCATCAGCGAAAGCCACCTGTCCCACCTGTTTGCCCAGCAGTTCCATGTGAACTTCCGGGCCTTCATCAACGCCATCCGCATCGACCGGGCGACGATGCTCATGCGCGACCCTTTCCTCACCCTCACCCAGATCTATTACCAATGCGGCTACGACAACATCCGCACCTTCCGCCGCGCCTTCGTGCAGGAAACCGGGATGCTGCCCGCCGCCTATATGCGCGCCGCCCGCCGGGCGGGCGCGAACCCTTCCTCCGTACCCCTGGCTCCGGATGAGCCAAAAAATATATAAAAAGGAGTGTACCCCGCCATGAAGAAACTCGTATGCCTCGTTCTCGCTCTGATGATGAGCCTGATGTGCGTCTCCGCGCTGGCGGCCGAAAAGGTTGGCGTGTCCATGCCCACCAAGGACCTGCAGCGCTGGAACCAGGACGGCGATTACCTGTATCAGAAGCTGACCGAAGCCGGCTATGAAGTGGACCTGCAGTTCGCTTCCAACGACGTGCAGCAGCAGCTGAACCAGGTCACCAACATGATCAACAACGGCTGCACCGTTATCGTCATCGCCGCCATCGAAGGCTCCTCCCTGGGCTCCGCCCTGGATCTGGCCAAGGAAAAGGGCGTTACGGTCATCGCTTATGACCGCCTGCTGATGGAATCCGACGCCGTTTCCTACTATGCCACCTTCGATAACTACATGGTCGGCACCAAGCAGGGCACCTATATCAAAGAAGCCCTGGACCTGGACAATGCCGCCGGCCCCTTCGCCCTTGAAATCACCGCCGGCGACCCCGGCGACAACAACGCCCGTTACTTCTATCAGGGCGCCATTGACGTGCTGCAGCCCTACATCGACGCCGGCAAGCTGACCATCAAGTCCGGTCAGATCGAATTCACCGACGTTGCCACCCCCACCTGGAAGACCGAAGTTGCCCAGACCCGTGCTGACTCCATCCTGGCTTCCTTCTATGCTGACGGCTCCAGCATCGACGCCTGGCTGTGCTCCAACGACTCCACCGCCCTGGGCGTGACCAACGCTCTGGAAGCCAACTATGACGGCGAATGGCCCATCATCACCGGCCAGGACTGCGACATTTCCAACGTGAAGAACATGATCGCCGGCAAGCAGGCCATGTCCGTGTTCAAGGACACCCGCACCCTGGCTGCCCAGGTCGTGAAGATGGTCGGCCAGATCCTGGCCGGCGAAACCGTTGACGTCAACGACACCGAAACCTACGACAACAACAAGATCGTTGTTCCTTCCTTCCTGTGCGAGCCCGTGTTCGCCGATGTGAACAACTACGCTGAGCTGCTGCTGGATTCCGGCTACTACACCGCCGATCAGCTGCAGTAATTCCCAGGTCAATCAAAGGTCAGATGCAGGCGGGCGATGCCCGCCTGCATCGTTTCAAAAAAAGGAAAGTCATAATTTCCATCTGATTGAGAAGCTGGAGGAGAGCCATGGCCAAGATTCTGCTGGAAATGAAAAATATCACAAAGACTTTCCCGGGTGTAAAGGCGCTCGACAACGTGAATCTTCAGGTGGAAGAGGGCGAGATCCACGCGCTGGTGGGTGAAAACGGCGCGGGAAAATCCACCCTGATGAACGTGCTGAGCGGTATCTATCCTTACGGTACCTACGAAGGAGATATTATCTACAACGGCCAAGTCTGCAAATTCACCAACATCAAGGATTCCGAAAAACTGGGCATCGTCATCATTCACCAGGAGCTGGCGCTGGTTCCTGAGATGACCATCGGCGAAAACATGTACCTGGGCAACGAGCAGGGCCACGCCTTCGCCATCAATTGGAACAAGACCTACTCCGAAGCCGATAAATACCTGAAAATGGTGGGCCTGGAGGAAAGCTCCAAGGTACAGGTGAAAACCATCGGCACCGGCAAGCAGCAGCTGGTCGAAATCGCCAAAGCGCTGGCAAAGAAGGCGAAGCTGCTGATCCTGGATGAGCCCACATCCTCTTTGAACGAAGAAGATTCCCGCGCACTGCTGGACCTGATGCTCAGCTTCAAAAAACAGGGAATGACGATGATCATCATCACCCACAAGCTGAACGAGGTTTCCTATGTGGCGGACAAGATAACGGTGGTGCGCGACGGCTCCACCATCGAAACCATCGACAACCACGGCACAGAGCCCGTCAGCGAGGAGCGCATCATCAAGGGCATGGTGGGCCGCGAGATCACCAACCGCTTCCCCAAGCGGGAGCATGTGAAGGTTGGGGCCGTGCGGATGGAAGTGAACCACTGGACGGTGCACCATCCCCTGTATCCGGAGCGCAAGGTGGTGGACGACGTGTCCATGTACGTGCGCCAGGGCGAAGTGGTGGGCATTTACGGGCTGATGGGCGCGGGCCGCACCGAGCTGGCCATGAGCATTTTCGGCCAGAGCTACGGCGTCAATTTTTCCGGCGAGCTGAAGCTGGACGGCAAGCCCGTGAAGCTGCGCAGGAGCGAGGCGGACGCCATCAAGCATAAAATCGCCTATGTGACGGAGGACCGCAAGGGCAACGGCCTGGTGCTGTCCCAGTCCATCAAGGTGAACACCTCCCTGGCGAACCTCAAGGCCATTTCCACCAACACCGTCATCGACGGCGACAAGGAATACGCCGTGGCCGAGGAATACCGGGACAAGCTGAAGATCAAAACGCCTTCCGTGGAGCAGCTGGTGGGCAACCTGTCCGGCGGCAACCAGCAGAAGGTGCTGCTGGCCAAGTGGATGTTCGCCGGGCCGGACGTGCTGCTGCTGGACGAACCCACCCGCGGCATCGACGTGGGCGCGAAATATGAAATTTACTGCATCATCAACGATCTGGCCGCGGCGGGCAAATGCGTGGTGCTCATCTCCTCCGAGCTGCCGGAGGTGCTGGGCATGAGCGACCGCATCTATATCATGAACGAAGCCAAGATCGTGGGCGAAATGAAGGCGGAGGAGGCCACCCAGGAGAATATCATGGCAGCCATCCTCAGATCGGGAAGGGGTGCGTGACGATGAGTGAAAAAGTATCCTTAAAGCCTTCCGCCGGGCGGACATTCAACGCCGGTGAATTTTTCCAGAAGTATACCATGACCATCGCCCTGGTGGTGGTAACCATCGTGTTTGCGCTGTGGCCCGGAAAGCAGGGCCTGATCCTGCTTCCCTCCAACCTGACCGGCCTCATCGCCGAAAACGCTTACGTGTTCGTGCTGGCCACCGGTATGCTGATGTGCATCCTGACCGGCGGCAACATCGACCTGTCCGTGGGCTCCGTGGTGTGCTTTACCGCGGCCATCGGCTGCGTGATGATGGCGGGCGGCATGAACCTGTGGCTGGCCGTGGGGGCCATGCTGCTCATCGGCCTGGCCATCGGCGTTTTCCAGGGCTACTGGATCGCCAAGATCCGGGTGCCCGCCTTCATCGCCACCCTGGCCGGCATGTACGCCTTCCGCGGATTTGCCAACGTGGTGCTCAACGGCTACCGGGTGGACATCTCCAACGAAACCTTCCTGATGCTGTTCGGCAACGGCAAAACCAGCTACATCCCCGACTATATCCGCCAGAACATGCCCGGGCTGGACGGCGTGTTCACCAAGGACAACGCTTTCCTGGCCGGCCTGATCGGGGAAAACTTCATCGCCAAGTTCAACCTCACCTGCATGTGCATCGGCATCGTGGCGGCGCTGGTGTTCATCGTGATCAAAGTGCGCAAGATCCTGGTGCAGAAGAAGCTGGGCATCAGCCAGTCCATTCCCGGCCAGGTCATTTCCACCGTGCTCATTTCCGTGCTGACGCTGTGGGTCAGCTTTAAGCTGAGCTGCTACCGCGGCTTCCCCATGGTGCTGATCTGGATCGCGCTGGTGCTGGGCGTCTACGCCTATATCACCACCAAGACCGCCATCGGCCGCCACCTCTACGCCGTGGGCGGCAATGAAAAAGCCACGGCCCTCTCCGGCGTCAAGACCCGTAACGTCTATTGGTTCGCCTACGCCAACATCGGCCTGCTGGCTGGCCTGGCCGGCATCCTCACCGCCGGCCGCGCCAAGGGCATCGACCCGGTGTACGGCGAAGGCTATGAAATGGACGCCATCGCTTCCTGCTTTATCGGCGGCGCTTCCGCTTACGGCGGCACGGGCAAGGTGTCCGGCATGATCATCGGCGCCATCCTGATGGGCGTGATCAACAAGGGCATGATCATCGTGGGCGTGGACGCCAACTATCAGAAGGTGGTCAAGGGCATCGTGCTTTTGATCGCCGTCATGTTCGACGTGCTGTCCAAGCGGCAGAAGCGATAACGCGGGAAGGAGGAGAAAACAATGGAAAAAAAGATGGTTCTTAACGTTCTGAAAAAGAACGCGATGCTCATCATCCTGGTTCTTGTGTATCTGTTCTTCCTGATCCTGACGAAGGGCGGCATTTTCAGTCCCTCCAGCTTTGCCGAACTGATCAACCAGAACGCCTATGTGTATATCCTGGGCGCCGGTATGCTGATGTGCATGCTCACCGGCGGCAACATCGACCTGAGCTGCGGCGCGTTCGTGTGCCTGCTGGGCGCCTTCGGCGGCGTGTTCATGATCGTGCAGGGCCTGGGCACCGGCGCGTCCATCGCGCTGATGCTGCTCATCGGCGTGGTATACGGCTGCGTGCTGGGCTACCTGATCGCCTACGTGCATATCCCGCCGTGGATCGCTACCCTGGCCGGTTATCTGGCCTTCCGCGGCCTGGGCACTTCGATCCTTTCTTCCAATTCCAAGACCGGTTCCCTGGCGCCCTTCCCCGTGGATTTCCAGAACATTTTCTACGGCCGCATCTTCCCCACGGAAAAAGGCGTGTTCAACTGGCCCTGCTTCATCTTCGGCCTGGCGGCGGCGGCGCTGGTGGCGCTGGTGGTCTTTATGACCCGCAGGAGCAGGCTGTCCAAGGGCTATGAAGCGGATACGCTGCAAACCGCAGCCCTGAAAAGCGGCCTGGGCGCGGCGGCGATCATCCTGGTGATGAGCCGCCTGGCCCTGGACGGCGGCATCCCCACCACGCTGCTGTGGGTGGCGGGCATTATCCTGGTTTACAGCTTCATCACCGGCAAAACCACCGTGGGCCGCCATTTCTATGTGGTGGGCGGCAACATGGAAGCGGCGCGCCTGTCCGGCGTCAACACCCGCCGGGTGATGTTCCTGGCCTACCTGAACATGGCCGTGCTGACCAGCATCGCCACCTTCACCGTCATCGCCCGTTCCCAGTCCGCCTACGCTGACGTGGGCAAGAACTTCGAAATGGACGCCATCTCCGCGTGCGTGGTGGGCGGCGTGTCCGCCAGCGGCGGCGCGGGCACCGTGCTGGGCATGGTCATCGGCGCCACGCTGATCGGCGTCATCAACCTGGGCATGAGCCTCATCAGCCTGGACGCCAACTATCAGCGCGTGGTCAAGGGCTTCGTGCTGCTGGCCGCCGTGGTGTTCGATATCCTGTCCAAGAAGCGGGAAAAATAAATCAGGTCATGGATGCGCAGACCCCCGTGGCAGTACCGTCACGGGGGTCTGTGATACCGGGAAGGAAAACGCCATGTTCAATAACGGAAAAGCACGGTCTACGCTGCTGGGCGTTGTGGGAGCGTACCTTTGCTATCTCGCTTATCAGCTTTTTGAAGGCCGGGCGGAAACCGGCACCGCCATGACCCCGGCGGCGCGGTATGTGTTTATCGCTTTTTTCGCAGCGGCGGGGGCGGCCATTATGGTGTACGCCGTCATCCTATGGAAAAGGAGCCTGAAGGAAGACGAGGACCAGGCCAGGCGCAAGGACGAGGAAGACAGCCTGAAATAACGCGGAGGGAATAGCCGATGGAAGAGTATTTAGCCGCCTTGGAGCAGGCGTTCAGCGATTACCGCCAGGCCATCGCGGCCTATGAGAAGAAGCGCAAGCCCACCGACGGCCTGCTGGGCTTCGGCCATTCCCTCCAGGATGAAGCCTGCCATGAGAAGCTGGACGAGCGTGTGGAGCAGGTCGTTTCGGACATCTGCCGGCTGCATCCCGCTCCCGGGGACGCGGAGCAGGCGGTAAAGCTGCTTCTGGCCCGGGAAGATATGCCCGCCTGGCCGCTGGCGGCGCAATGGATGCTGCGCGCCCTGGAGCGCCACAGCCTCCCTTTGATCCCCTTTCTTTCGCGGGAAACAGCCCAGGCCCTCCTCAAGCGCTATGCCGCCGCCTATAAGCCCTGGGATCGGCTGCCGGTGCAGAAGCAGGTCTTCAAGGCGCTGAAGGCCCGCCTGTGACGGATACGCGCTTTCCCCCTGCTTTCCCAGCGTGGAAAAGGATTGACAAACGGGGGCCCGGAAGGTATGATGAAGGTAGATGATACAGCTTTTTGACCGGTTCTGTTAAGGAGGACAGCAATATGCGCAAAACGAAAATCGTATGCACCATCGGCCCGGCCAGCGAGTCCGAAGCGGTCCTGGAGAAAATGATGCTGGCGGGCATGAACGTGGCCCGCATCAACTTCTCCCACGGCACCCACGAAGAGCACGCGGAAAAGATCCGCCGCATCAAGGCCATGCGGGAAAAGCTGAACCTGCCCGTGGCCATCATGCTGGACACCAAAGGCCCTGAATACCGCATCAAAACCTTCGCGGACCACAAGGTGCTTTTGAACGAGGGCGACATGTTCACCCTGCGGGTGGACGCCGTGGAGGGAGACGCCCATCAGGTGTCCGTCAATTACGCCGATCTGAACAAGGATCTGAATGTCGGCGACCGTGTGCTGATCAACAACGGCCTCATCGCCATGGACGTGAAGGAGATCCAGGGGCCGGAAATCCGCTGCCAGGTGGTCATCGGCGGCGAGCTGTCCGACCGCAAGAGCATGTCCTTCCCCGGCAAGGTCCTGAACCAGGTTTACCTCAGCGAGCAGGACAAGGCCGACCTGCTCTTCGGCATTCAGCACGACGTGGATTACGTGGCCTGCTCCTTTGTGTCCAGGAAACAGGATCTGCTGGACCTGCGCGCCTTCGTGGACGCCAACGGCGGCCAGCACATCAGCCTCATCGCCAAGATCGAGAACCAGAGCGGCATCGACAACATCGAGGATATCTGCACCGCCTGCGAGGGCATTATGATCGGCCGCGGCGACATGGGCGTGGAAATCCCCTACGAGGAGCTGCCCGCCGTGCAGAAGCACCTGATCGACAAATGCCGCATGATCGGCAAGCGCGTCATCACCGCCACCGAAATGCTGGAATCCATGATCCACAACGCCCGCCCCACCCGCGCCGAAATCTCCGACGTGGCAAACGCGGTCTACGACGGCAGCAGCGCCATCATGCTCTCCGGCGAGACCGCCGCGGGCAAGTATCCGGTGGAATCCGTGGCGGTCATGGCGAAGATCGCCGAGGCCACCGAGAGTAAGATCGACTATACCCAGCGCTTCCGCTCATCTGATTTCATCACGCATAACATGGTGGACGCCATTTCCCATGCCACCTGCGGCATGGCCATCGACATCGGCGCCAAGGCCATCGTGGTCTGTTCCCTTTCCGGAAGCACCGTGCGCATGATTTCCCGCTTCCGCGCGCCGATGGACATCCTGGGCCTCACCACCACAGAACACGCCATGCGCCGCCTGTCCCTCTCCTGGGGCGTCACCCCGGCCCTGGCCGAAACCTATACCTCTACCGACGTGATGTTCTATGTGGCTAAGCAGAAAGCAAAGGAAATCCTCCGCCTCCAGCCCGGCGACAGCATCGTTATCACCGGCGGCCTGCCCAACGCAAAGTCCGGCAGCACCAATCTGATCAAGGTGGAGACCATCTAAAGGGAAGTAAAAAATCGTATTTTGTAGGCATAATGCAAAAAACACATTAGGGGGTGTTCACACTACCCGAAAAGAGCTGATTCTGAGATGATTTTTCGTCAGGCAAGGCGCATTTCCGCAGGAATACTGGCGGTATTTCAAGGAAATGCAACGCAGCATGACGGAAAATCAACCAGAATTCAGCC
>JAFZOG010000056.1 GCA_017550745.1 Clostridia bacterium
CGATGACCGCCTGCGGCGGATTTCTCATCGGTGGTGAGATCACGCGAAACGAGCAATGTCCGCATGAAGCGCACTTGCGACTTTTGAGCGTGCGGATCGCAGAGGCCCTCGCCTCCTCGTTTCGTTACTGACTTAAAGTGCTCATTCATTGATCAACTGCGCTAAAACCGTTCAGGGAACGATAGCCAGCCTGACCCGTTCGCCGTTGGTTTCGATTTGCAGGCTGTTTCCGCTGCTGAGCGGGGCAGCTGCGGCCAGGGCGCCGTCCTCGTTCTGTTTCGCGTCAAAGGCGGTTTTCAGCCAGGTCCACAAATCCTCCTGCCGGCCCGTCAGCGCTTCGCCTTCCCCGCCATAGCCCTGATACTCCACGGAAACGCCGTCAGCCCACCACATGTCCAGATAGATGATGGGCGCGTCCGAAGCGCCGTTCACTGTTTTGGCGTAGAACCAGCTTTCGTTTTCCGGGCTGAAAAAACCGTACATGCCGTCGTTTTCCCGCTGGAAGGCCCAGCCGTCGGCGATGAAATCGTCCACGGTGCTATTTCCCAGGCGGTATTCCCTGCCGTTCACCGTGATGGACAATAGATTGTCGTACACAGCGCCGTCCGTCCGGTAATACTGAACGGCAGATTCCAGGACAGCCAGGGTGGCTTCGCCGCTGCCGTCGATGTACTTGGCGGAGTATTCCACGTCGCCGTCGTCCCGCACTTCGATCAGCCGCAGCAGGCACAGTGTGGTGCCCTTGACCTGATACAGGTACCGCGCTCCGTAGAGCTTTTTGCCGCCGACTTCATATTCCTTGCAGGGGTTGGTGCCGATCATGCTGTCGCCATAGGTGTTTTCCATGTATTCCCGGTACACGTTGTTCAGGAAATTCACCGGATCCTTGAACTTCCCTTCCGGGGGGCGGCGGTAAACCAGCACGTAGGGAATGTAGCCCGGATGCTCTGTGAAGATCTGCAGGCCGTTTTCTTCGTCATACACGGCCTCCAGCCCGGCGGGGATCCGGGTGGAAAAACCCGCTTCGGGGCAGGAAACGGTGACGAGCGCGTCCTCGGCGAAAGCCGTGGACAGCCCGGCGAGCAGCAGCGCGGCGGTCAGGGCAAGACAGATCAGGCGTTTCATATTGTTTTCCTCCTTCTTTTTCGGCGGGCCTTGGGAACTGGAGTCATGAAGAATATTGCGTTTCACGCTTTATGCGATATACCGTCGGTCAAAGGTTTTTCGTATCCGTTCATTTCATCCGTTTCATTATACCATGATGGTCGGCGTCTTTCCCTTACGGGAGCCGCCGACACGCGCCACGGCTTCGCCCGTGCGCTCATCCTTATTATACCATATTCAGTGATCGTTTTCTATATTCCGGTAAATATTTTCCCGCCTTTGCTACAGGACAAAGGGGTAGAAAAAAATAACATTATAGTATATAATGCAAACCATGAGGGGAAAATGGACCCACTGAACGGAAGAATGGAGCGGAAGCGGCATGGAGCAGATGCTGAAGGAGATCAGGCAGGAACTGACGGAACACATCATCCCCTTCTGGAAGGGCCTGCGGGACGACGTTCACGGGGGCTACATCGGGCGGGTGGAATACGACCTGACGCGCCGCCCGGAAGCGGACAAGGGCTGCATCCTGAACAGCAGGATTTTATGGTTCTTTTCGGAAGCGTACATGCTTTTGCGGGATGATACGCTGAAAGCGGAGGCGGAGCATGCCTACGCCATGCTCTGCCGCATGACGGACGAAGAAAACGGCGGCGTGTACTGGTCGCTGCACGCGGACGGAACCGTTGCCGACGGCACCAAGCACACCTATAACCAGGCGTTCGCCGTATACGCGCTGTCCGCGTATTTCCGGGCCACCGGGAACCGGGACGCGCTCCGGCGGGCGAAGGACTTATTTGCCGTCATCGAGACCCGCTGCCGCGACGAAGGCGGCTACCTGGAGGCGTTCACCGCCGACTGGCGGCCCGAGAGCAACGAAAAGCTCAGCGAGAACGGCGTGATGGCCGGCCGCACCATGAACACCCTCCTCCACGTGATGGAGGGCTACACCGGGCTGTACGAGGCCTGGCCGGACGACAGCGTGCGGCGGCGGCTGTACCTGATCCTGGACGTGCTGGAAACCCGCGTCTGGAACCCGGAAAAGCGGCGGCAGGAAGTGTTCTTCGACCACGAATACCACTCGCTGATCGACCTGTATTCCTTCGGCCACGACATCGAAACCAGCTGGCTGGCCGACCATACGCTGGACGTGCTGGCGGACGAGGGGCTGACGGCCCGCATCCGCCCGATCCTGCAGGCCATGGCGGACCATACCTACCACGCCGCCTTCACCGACCACGGCTTCGCCAACGAATGCGAAAGGGGCGTGGTGAACCAGAAGCGCATCTGGTGGGTGCAGGCGGAGGCGGTGCTGGGCTTCATGAACGCCTGGCAGCGCACCGGGGAAACCCGCTACCGCGACGCGGCGAAAGCCCAGTGGGCATACATCCGGGATCACCTCATCGACCGCCGCCCCGGCTCGGAATGGTTCTGGTATCTCCATGAGGACGGCACGCCCGGAAGCGACGAGCCCATCGTGGAACCCTGGAAGTGCCCCTACCATAACGGGCGGATGGCGATGTTTTTACTGAAATCAGGGTACTGACGAAAGAAATGATCCGTCCCTGGAACGCAGGAAAGAAGGGAGTTTGTTTTATGCAGCGATATGCTTTGCCCGACGCGCGTTTTCTGACCGTCGGGCGCCACGATCCCAAGGAAGAGCGGCAGAACCTTTGGTGGAGCGGATCCGGCGTGCGGGTCAGGCTGGCCTGCACCCGGCTGGATGTGGAAGTGGCCTCCACCGCCGCCGACCACGCCCAATGGCTGGGCGTGCTGGTGGACGGCGCGCCGGTGGCCCGGTTCCCGCTGGCCCGGGGCACCCATACCTACACCGCCCTGGCGGGGCTGGACAGCCAGTTTTCCCATGAAATCACCGTCCTGCGGGACACCCAGCCCAGCTATGACGAAGCCGGGCCGGTGATCCTGAACGCGGCGCTCACGGACGGCGCGCCGGAAGCGCCTAAGCCGCGGCCCCTGCTGATCGAGTTTATCGGCGACAGCCTCACCGTGGGCGAGGGCACCATGGGGCCTTACGGCGGCGCGGAATGGCGGATGCTGTTCGTGTCCCACATGCCCGCCTTCCCCACCCTGGCGGCGGAAGAACTGAAAGCCGAAAAGCGGGTGGTCGCCCTGGGCGGCTGGGGCGCGGCCCGCAGCTGGGACAACCAGCCGGAAAGCCGCATCGGGCGCATCTACGGCCAGCTCTGCGCCGTTACTCCCGGCGGCGAAGCCCCCGCCCCCGCCGACGAACGAAAGGCCGACGCGGTGGTGATCAACCTGGGCACCAACGATTCCTCGGCGCTGACCAAAGTGGAAGCGGCGGAGCTGCCCCTGGTCCGGGCCGAGCTGCGCACCCGGGCGGTGGAGCTGATGGAGGCCGTGCGGGCGCGGTATCCACAGGCCGTGATCCTGTGGGCCTACGGCATGTGCGGCCATCCGGTGGAGGACATCCTGCGCGGCGCGGTGGCGGATGTGCGGGAAAACGGCGACGCCAATGTCCATTACCTCAGCCTGTCGGAAGCCAGGAGCCTCGGCTCCCGGATGCACCCCAGCCGCGACGCCCACCGCCAGGCGGCGGGGGAAATCGCGGAGGAACTGAAAAAACTGCTGAACCTGTAAACGGCAGCGCGAAAGAGGAAAACCATGAACAGCATCGAGCAAACCTACCAGCGCTGGCTGCGGGAAGCGGACGCTTCCCTGCAAAGCGAGCTGCGCGGCATGGACGAAAACGCCAAAGAGGACGCCTTTTACCGTTCCCTGGCCTTCGGCACCGGGGGACTTCGGGGCGTCATCGGCGCGGGCACCAACCGCATGAACATCCATACGGTGGCGAAGGCCAGCCAGGGATTGGCGGACTATGTCATCCGCCATTTTCCCGCGGACAGGCGCCGCATCGCGGTGAGCTACGATTCCCGCATCCTCAGCGATACGTTCGCCCAAACCGCCGCGGGCGTGTTCGCCGGCAACGGCATCCAGGCCATGATCTATCCCCAGCTGATGCCCACCCCCTGCCTGTCCTACGCCGTGCGGGCCCTGGGCTGCGCCGCGGGCGTGATGGTGACCGCCAGCCACAACCCCGCCAAGTACAACGGCTATAAGGTCTACGGGGCGGACGGCTGCCAGATCACCACCCAGGCCGCGCAGGAGATCCTGGCCGAGATCGACAAGCTGGATATGTTCACCGGCATCAAACGGACGGACTTTGACGCCGGTCTGCAGAGCGGCGCCATCGCCTATATTCCCGATCAGGTGTATACCGGCTTCGTGGAAGAAGTGAAAAAACAGTCGCTGCTTGGCGGGGAAGAGATCGATAAAAACGTGGCCATCGTGTATTCTCCTCTCAACGGCACGGGCCTGAAACCCGTCCTGCGTACCCTGCGGGAAAGCGGCTACACCAACGTGGCCGTGGTAAAGGAGCAGGAGCAGCCCGACGGCCGTTTTCCCACCTGCCCTTATCCCAACCCCGAGATCCGTCAGGCCATGGAGCTGGGCCTGCAATACGCCGACAGGCTGAACGCCGACCTGCTGCTGGCCACCGACCCGGACTGCGACCGCTGCGGCATCGCCGTCAAAAACATCCGGGGGGAATACGAGCTGCTCACCGGCAACGAAACGGGGCTGCTGCTGCTGGACTACATCTGCTCCCGCCGCCTGGCCCTGGGCACGATGCCCGAAAACCCCGTGCTGGTAAAGACCATCGTGACCACCGACATGGGGGAAGCCATTGCCGACCATTACGGCGTGGAAACCCGCAACGTGCTGACGGGCTTCAAATTCATCGGCGAAACCATCGGCCGCCTGGAAGCGGAGGGGAACCCGGAGCGCTACATCTTCGGCTTTGAGGAAAGCTACGGCTATCTGTCCGGCACCTATGTGCGGGACAAGGACGCGGTGAACGCGGCTTTCCTGATCTGCGAAATGTTCGCCTGGCACAGGCAGCGCGGCGTCAGCCTCCTGCAGAAGCTGAACCAGCTCTACGCGGAATACGGCTATTGCCTGAACACCCTGCACAGCTTTACCTTTGAAGGAGCGGCGGGCTTTGAAAAAATGCAGGCCATCATGCGCTCCTTCCGGGGCGGCCTTTCGGAAATCGGCGGAAGGGCCGTGGAAAAATGCCTGGACTACGCCCCCGGCCTGGACGGCCTGCCCCCCTCCGACGTGCTGAAGTTTTACCTTTCCGGCGGCGCGTCCGCCGTGGTGCGGCCCTCCGGCACGGAGCCCAAGCTGAAAATCTATATTTCCGTGTCCGCCTCCGACCGGGATGCGGCCGCGCGGGAAGAAAAGAAGCTGGCCGGCGCCCTGGCCGGGCTGATGGGGCAGGAGGACTGACCACCCCAGGAAAGGATGAACGCGCAATGAAGAAAGGCTTGTGTATGCTGCTGCTCCTGTGCCTGCTTACGGCCTGCGCCGGGGCGGAGAGCGCCGTTTCGGTGCCGGACCTGGACATCGCCCCCCGGGAGATCCCGGACAACGAGGCCATGGAATACCTGAAAAGGATCGGCGTCGGCTGGAACCTGGGCAACACCTTCGACGCCATCAAGGGCGACTGGAACCGGAAAGCGGACGAAATGACCGTGGAAACCTCCTGGGTGGGCATCAGGACTACCGAGGCCATGATCGACGCCCTGCAGGCGGCGGGCTTCACCGCCATCCGCGTGCCCGTGTCCTGGCACGACCATGTGGATGAAAACTGCAGGATCAGCGAACCGTGGCTGAACCGGGTGCAGGAGGTGGTGGACTGGATCTACAGCCGGGGCATGGCCGTGATCCTCAACATCCACCACGATGAAGACCAGTTCCTGCCCACCTCCGCACACCGGGAGGAATCCGCCCGCTATATCGAAGCCGTCTGGACCCAGCTGGCGGCCCGCTTCCGGGACTACGATGACCGCCTCATCATGGAATCCATGAACGAGCCGCGCATGGTGGGCCATGCCAACGAATGGTGGTTCGACGCCAACAGCGCGGACTGCCGCGACGCCGCCCAGGTGCTGAACGAACTGAACCAGCTCTTTGTGGACACCGTGCGCTCATCCGGCGGAAACAACGCCACCCGCTATTTGATGGTGCCCGGCTACGACGCCGCCCCCAGCGGTGTGCTGAACGATTTCTTTGCGATGCCTCAGGACACCGCGGACAACCGGATCATCCTGTCCGTCCACGCCTACACGCCCTATGCCTTCGCCCTCGAAATGCCCGGCACCTCCTCCTTCGGCGCCCAGAGCCAGAAGCAGGAGATCGTTTCCTTCATGAACGGGCTGTATGACAAATACATCAAAAACGGCATCCCCGTGGTGATCGGCGAATTCGGGGCCATGGTGAAGGGGGACAACCTGCAGGACCGCGTGGACTGGACGGCCTTCTATACCGCCACCGCCAGCGCCCGCAACCTGCCCGTCTTCTGGTGGGACAACAATGTATTCTCCGGCAGCGGCGAGCGCTTCGGCCTGCTGGACCGGAAGACCTGCGCCTTCCCCCATCCGCAGATCGTGGACGCGATGATGCGGTACGGCGGCTACGAAAAATTACCGGAAGCGAAGTAAGGGAAAACGAGAGTACAGAGTGCAGATTATATAGTTTGACCATCAGCGGCTTTCTATGCACATCTGCATTATCATCTGCACTCTGTACTCTCATATCAGACATCCAAAAACCAATAAACAAACTGCAAGGAGGCCTCTATGCTCAACCAAACTACAGCCCAGGCCGTCATCGCCGAAGCCCTGAAAACCGGCGGCGATTTCGCCGAAATCTTCCTGGAGGACAGGCAGAACAACAACGTCTCCATGCTGTCCGGCAAGGTGGAAAGAGTGAACAGCCGCCGCCTCCACGGCGCGGGCGTGCGCGTGTTCAGCGGGTTCCAGGGGGTGTACGTGTATACCAACGACACGTCCCCGGCCGGCCTGATGGAATGCGCCAAACGCGCGGCGTCGGCCGTCCAGGGAAAGGAATTCTACACCGCCAAAGACCTGAACCCCACGGATACGCCCAACATCCACTTCATCCGGGAAATGCCGGAAACCGTCAAGGCCGCCCGCAAGGTGGCCAAGATGAAGGAAGCCCAGGCGGTGCTGAAGGACGCGCCGGAAATCGCCCAGAGCGAGATCAGCTACATGGACAGCGTGCAGCGGGTGTGGATCGCCAACAGCGAAGGGCTGTTCACCAGCGACACCCGGGTCTACACCCGGTTCATGGTGTACGCCATCGCCTCCAGCGGCACGGAAAACCAGACCGGCAGCGCCAGCCCCGGCGCGATGCAGGGCTTTGAAATCTTCGACACAAGGGTCGACCCGGAAGCCTGCGCCCGGGAAGCGGCGGCCCAGGCCCGCACCATGCTCCACGCCCCCGTGTGCCCGGCCGGGATCATGCCCGTGGTGATCGACAACGGCTTCGGCGGCGTAATCTTCCATGAAGCCTGCGGCCATTCCCTGGAGGCCACGTCTGTGGCCGTGGGCCACAGCGAAATGTGCGGAAAGCTGGGACAAAAGGTGGCCGCGGACTGCGTGACCGCCATCGACGACGGCACCATCCCCAACGAGTGGGGCAGCCTGAACATCGACGATGAGGGCACGCCCACCACGAAGCTGGTGCTGATCGAAAACGGGATCCTGAAAAACTACATGATCGACAAGCTGAACGCCCGCCGCATGAACATGCCCATCACCGGCAGCGGGCGGCGGCAGGGCTACATGTTCGCCCCCACCTCCCGGATGCGCAATACCTACATCGCCGCAGGAAACGACGATAACGGCGAAATCATCGCCACCATGGGCGACGGCCTGTACGCCAAAAAGATGGGCGGCGGCAGCGTGGAGCCCACCACCGGCAAGTTCAACTTCGCCGTGGGCGAAGGGTATCTGGTGAAGGACGGCAAGATCGCCCATCCCGTGCGCGGCGCGTCCCTCATCGGCCGGGGCAGCGAGATATTGCTGAAAATTGACCGCGTGGGCAGGGATATGCGGATGGCGGCGGGCATGTGCGGCTCCTTAAGCGGCAGCGTGCCCACCAACGTGGGCCAGCCCATGATCCGGGTAAGCGCCCTCACCGTGGGCGGACGCTGAGAAAGGAGGAGAGGAAAATGACTGTGGAACAATTCATTCAGGCGCTTTTGGACGAAGCGAAAAAACAAGGCATCGAGGCCGCCGAGGTGTATCTTTCCTCCGGCGACAGCTTCCGCGCCATGTGCGTGCAGGGCGAAATCGCCAATTACTCCGTAAACGCCACCCGGGGGCTTTCCCTGCGCGGGCTGTATAAGGGCAAAATGGGCTACGCCGCCACCGAAGCCTTTGACGAAGAAGCGGTGGGCCGCCTGGTGCAGGCGGTGAAGGAAAGCGCGGAGCTCATCGAGGACGAGGACGTGCAGGAGATTTATCCGGGCGACAAAGATTATCCCGAAGTGGATAACTACAATCCCGCCCTGGACCGGGTGGAGGAAAGCCGCAAGCTGCAATTGATCCGGGACATCGAAAAGAAGGCCCTGGCCATGGACGGGCGCATCACCGCGCTGAATTACAACGTGGTCTCCACCAGCAGCAGCGGAACCCGCATCGTCAATTCCTACGGGCTGAACCTTTCCCACCGGGACAACATGGCCGTGGTGTACATCAGCGCCACCGCCAAGGAGGGCGAGCGCGTGTCTACCGGCAGCGGCTTCAAGGTGACGCGGAATTTCGATGAAATCGACGCGGACGCCGTTGCCAGGGAAGCGGTGGACGAAGCGCTGTTCATGCTCCATGCCGCGCCTGTGCCCAGCGGCAGCTACCGCGCCGTGATCGACGCCAAGTGCATGCCCGACCTGCTGGGCGTGTTCGCGGGCGTGTTCTCCGCCGAGAACGCCCAGAAGGGCATGAGCCTGCTGGCGGGCAAGGAAGGGGAAATGATCGCCTCCCAGGCCGTCACCCTCATGGACGACCCGCTGCTGCCCGGCGGCCTGGCCAGCCAGCCCTTCGACGCGGAGGGCGTGGCCACCCGCACGAAGGCCGTCATCGAAAACGGCAGGCTCACCACCCTGCTCCACAACCTGAAAACCGCCCGGAAGGCCGGGGTGAAAACCACCGGCAATGCCGACAAGTCCGGCTACGCCGGGTCGGTGGATATCAGCCCCAGCAATTTCTATCTCAAGCCCGGCGAAAACAGCAAAGACCAGCTGCTGGCCGATATGGGCGACGGCCTGGTGATCACCGAGGTCAGCGGCCTCCACGCCGGGGCCAACGCCGTCAGCGGCGACTTCTCCCTCATCGCCCAGGGCTACACCGTCAAGGACGGCAAGAAGGACAAGCCCGTGGAACAGATTACGGTGGCAGGAAACTTTTACCAGCTGCTCAAAAACATCCGTGCCCTGGGCAGCGACCTCACCTTCCCCGGCTCTCCCATCGGCAGCCCCTCCGTGGACGTGGGCGAAATCGCCGTGGCGGGGAAATAATGTAATACTATCAACCAAATATGTCCTGTCACACGGCAGGACATTTTTGATTGTACAGGAAATTGATGCCTCATTTTTTGGTTCTTCACGGAAAGTTAGGGAAAAAAAGTGAGCCTTCATTGTCATCTTGAGCGGAGTGGAGCGAGAGCGGAACGGAGCCGAAAGATCTGTAGGCTGGCTTAACGATTCACTGACAGATCCCTCGGCTATGCCTCGCCTCTGGCTCGGCTTCGCTCGGGATGAC
>JAFZOG010000057.1 GCA_017550745.1 Clostridia bacterium
ATTCAGTATAAACCATACCTGTCAGTCCAATCGTTCTACTGTATTTTACCCTGGTAAGGGTCAAAAAAGTGGTCAATCACAGGAACGATTGGAGGAATATATCATGAAGGCAAAGCTGACATACCACCGTGAGGGTGATTATTTGATACCCGACCTGCTGCCGCCGGAAGCTCCCTGCATAGGGGTGTGGGGCATGAGTCGGAAACGATACTTGCAACAATATCATAATGGCATATACATCGGGATGCTGCTCAGTGGGAAGCTGAACGCCCATCTGGAGGAAATCGACCGTTCAGCTAACGAAATGTTCGACCTGTTGGTGAAGCAGTACGCAGCCCGCGAGGGCATCACGGAGCAGCTCAAAGCAGAGGATCAAATGGAATGGGTCAGGCGGATGAACAATATTCGGGACCGGGTGAGTGAAGCAGTTTTTCAGCAACTGATCTATAGCTGAGCCATATTTGTTTGGGGCAGTCCGTTTTCGGCTGCCCCTTTTTGGCCTGTTTATTGATGCTGCTTCTCGCCTACATACCTGGTTCTTCGAGTACGTTTTTCTTCTTTACAGAAGACGCTCATTCTCCGCCCGGGGGATCACGAACAGCCCGAAGGAACGGGTTTTGGGTGTGTAATAGGGGAAATCCTCCCTCCCGGTCTCCTGTACCGATTCGCGCACCTGTTCCTCCAGCGCCGCCTGATCCCATTCCCGGTGAAAGGCGGCGCTGCTTTCATAGGCTTCCTCCATGGAGCGATGTGGCTGGCCGAATTCCAGGACCCCATCGGTCCGGATATATGTCCAGCCCCCGGCGTCCAGCCAAGCGGAAGCGATGTTCGCGTTTTCGCAGAAACCTCCGGAATGGCGGACGCCCGGGCCGTGGGTGACGCAGATCAGGCAGTCCGCTGCCTTGGAAAGATAGGCCGCGCAGACCTTATCCATGCTGCCGTGAAACAGGGCGATCACCGTATCCCAGCTTCCCACGACGGAAGCGCCGTCCGACAGCATGAATTCCATATTCCCAATGCCACGGCGAGACGCCTCCCGCTGGGCAAAGGACAGGGCGGGCCGGTTCACGTCCACGCAGGTGATCTGTCCGATGTCAGCCGCCAGCGCCATATCTGCCAGCGCCATGCCGCAGCCCATATCGCAGAGGCTGCCCCGCGCACGGATCTCCGGCAGCAGCAGCGCGGCCAGCTTGTGGTAGAAGCCCGTGTATTCCGCCGCGTCCAGCATCCAGCCCATGGTCTTCTCATTCCACGAAAAATGCATCGTTCATCCCTCGTTATCTCTGTCTTCCCCAGCGATTCAGCCGGGATAGCGGTCCGCGAAGCAGAGCCGCCGGAGACCCAAAAGCGCAGCGGCGCCAGCGGCGGTGATGCCGAAGAACAGCACATCCTTATCCAGCTCCAGGTAGTCCACGATGGTGCCGTTGGAGAGCGTGCTGCCGGTGCACAGAATCAACTCCGCATGCCTTATGGCGTCCGCCATGGCGGTCCGTCCGTCCTCCACCGTGACGCCGCAGCGCAGCTGCCCGATGTTCTGGGGATTGAGGTCCATGACCCGCACCTGATAACCGCTGTCCGTGAGCATCTGCAGCAGAGCGGGTTGATAGCCCACCAGGGTGATCTTCTTCACTCCGGGCCATTCGGCGCGGAGATATGCCTTCACGTCGCAGGCGCACTTTTCCGGCCCATCGGTGCGGCAGTGCACCGTGTCCCCGCAGCGGCCCAGGGAGCGCATCACCGCGTTGAGCACTGCGATAAAAAGGCTCCGGCTGTGGGGATCACCCACGATATCCAGCGCCAACACCTCCGCTAAGGTGCCCCGGAAGGAGGCGGGGGCATCGGTGAAGGCCTGGCCCTTGCAGCCCCGGCACTCCGCCTGGATCATCACGTCCTTGCCCGTGAGAATGGGATAGTCCTTCCGTTTGGTGTTGCCGATGGCCTCCTCCGGGGAAAGGGAGCGGCAGACCACCTCCACCGGCTCATTCTCCAGTCCCTCGGCTCGAAGGACATCCAGAAAACGGTCTTTCAGCGTTTGATAGAATTGTTCCTTTGTCATGTCTTCTCCTCGATTCCCAGCAGCGCGGCGGCCTCCGGGGGCCATGGGCTGCTGTACAGTTCGTCCTTAGGTACCACGCCGCAGAGCCTTCCCCCCGCCAGTATACCGATCCGCTCCGACAGCTCCTCCGCCTCCCGGAAATTGTGGGTGACGAAGACCACGGCACAGTGCAGCTCCCGGCGGAGCTCGGTCAGCTTCTCGCTGATCTTCCGTCCAGTCCTGGGATCCAGGGCGGAAAAGGGCTCATCCAACAGCAGAAGAGCCGGGCGGGTGATCAAGGCCCGGGCCAGAGCGACCCGCTGCTGTTCGCCGCCGCTGAGGGTGCCCGGGTGCTGATCCAGAATATGCCCGATCTCGAACCATTCCGCCATCTCCTGCACTCTGGCGCGGATCTCCTCCCGGCTCCGGCGCTGCATCCGCAGGCCGTATCCAATGTTAGCACGCACCGTCATCTTTGGAAACAGGGAATAATCCTGACAGAGATACCCGATGTTCCGGCGGTGAAGGGGGATATCGGAGACCTCCATTCCCTGATAAAGCACGCGTCCGGTTTCCGGCTTGTAGAACCCGGCAGCGGATTCCAGCAGCAGGGTCTTTCCCGCTCCGGTCTTCCCCAGGAAGCAGAGGACCTCCTCCCGCCAGAGGGTAAAGCTGATGTCCCGCAGCGAAAAAGCGCCTCTGGTCAAGCTGAAGTGATCAAAGCGCAAAAGCTCCTCCCGCTCAGCCATAGCGGCTCTGCCCCCTTCCCAGACGCCGGAACAGGGCGTCCACCCCCAGGGACACGGCGGTGAGCAGCAGCAGGATGAAGGCGCTGGCCAGCGCCGCGTTCAGGTCGTTGGTGCTGACGTTGAGGAAGATGCTCCCCGGCAGGGTCTCCGTCTTCATTCTGGTGACCCCCACCAGCATCAGGGTCGCGCCGAATTCCCCCAGCGCCCTGGCCCAGACCAGGATCACCGCGCTGATGAGGGCGCTGCGGCAGCAGGGCAGCAGCACGGTGAAAAAGCGGCGGCCGGGCGACGCCCCCAGCAGACCCGCCACCTTCTCCAGCTTGTCGTCCACCCCTCGCAGGGCGGTAACGCAAAGCTTGATGGCAAAGGGCAGATTCACCATGAGCTGGGCCAGAACAATACCGTTCCGGCTGAAGACCACAGGAAAGCCCGCCGCCTTCAGCGCCTTCCCGAAGGGGGAGGAAAAGAGGATCAGCAGGCTCAGGCCCAGCACGATATAGGGCAGGGACATGGTTAGCTCCAGGATCACCTCCACCACGCCCCGCAGGGGCAGTCCCGGCCGGGTCAGAAGCCAGGCCGTGGGCAGGGCCAGCAGGAAGCAGAGCAGCGTGGAGATACAGGCGCTGCGGACGCTCAGTCCCACGGCAAAGAAGGTCTCTGCCTGCCGGATGCTGGCAGGCAGAGACTGTAAGCCGCGAAAAATGATGATGAAAAGGTTGCCGCCCACAAAAACCAGCGTGATGAGCGCCAGCAGCAGGCAGCAGAGGAAGAATAGACCCGGTCCGCCCTTCGGCTTATTGGGCCAGCTCATAGCCGTAGGCCAGCCAGATGGCGTTGGCTTCGTCCGTGGCCAGGAAGGCGCTGAACGCGTCCGCTGCAGCGTCTCCGTCGGCAAAGGTCAAGCGCGCGGCGGGAACGACCTTTACGTAGGCTTCCATGTCCTTCGTCTCGCAGATCTCCACGCCGTCGGCGTTGCAGTTTTCCTTCCAGATGATGGCCGCGTCGGCCTCACCCATGGAGATGACGGTGGCCAGCTGGGGCGCGGTGGTGGTGGTCGCCACAAGGTTCACCGAATCGGTGATGCCGAAATCGGAGAAGGCCTGCATGGCGATCTTGCCGATGGGAGTGCTCTCCGCGTCGCCGATGACGGTGGAGATGTCCTCATTCGCCAGGTCGGCGATGCCTGTGATGCCCTTGGGGTTGCCCGCAGCCACAGCCAGCACGGGGATGTGCTTCACCAGCTTCACGCTGGAAGCTACGTACTCTTCCACCGGCTTCACCTCACCGGCGGCGCCGGCGATGAAGAACGCGCCCTCCTGGGCGGTGCTGATCTGGGTCTGGATCTGGGCGGCATTGGCGAAGGTGACGTTCATCTCACAGCCGGTCAGGCTGCCGAAGAGGTCCGCAATCTCCTGGAAGGGCTGCTTCATCCCCGCACCGCAGTAGATGAGCAGAGACTGGCCGCTGAGATCGGGCCAGGCGGCCTCCGTCGCCTTGGGCGCCTCCGTAGGGGCAGACGTGGGCGCGGCAGTCGGAGCAGCTGACTTGGTTCCGCCGCAGGCGCAGAGAGAGGCGGCCAGAACCAGGGCTAAGAGCAAAATAATGAACCGTTTCATCGTGTCGAATTATCCTCCTGTAACTCTATTCTGGATTAGGAATAAAACCTACATAAATATAGGTTATTTCGCAGGAAAAGTCAAGGCGGGATTTGCTTATTCTCTTGTCCAGCTCACCCTGGTGCCGCCGTCGAAGAGTTCCATTCGCCCGCCCCGGGCGATGCAGGCGGAGACCAGAGCACCGTCCGTCACGCAGAAGCCGGCAAGATGGTTGGCGCCATAGTCGAAGAGCGCCTCCGACAGGGGCACGGAGGGGCCCACCATGCAAACCGTCGCCTCCGGGCGGATGAGCTCCAGGAGCCGTGGCAGGGTCTTGTTGGTGAGGGTCACGCCGGTGATGAAGACGAAGTCCTGCTCCGGGAGAATATACTCGCAGGCGCTGTCCGGAAGATCCCCCGGTTGGGGGTCCCGCTCCAGGATGGAAAGCTGGCAGTAGGGCTTCAGCTGCCTCTCGATATGGGGGAAGTGGCCCACCACCGTCACCTTTTTCCCCTCGGCGGCGGAGCGGTACAGCTCAAAGGCGTCCGCCTTCTTGTTGGGGCCACCCTCCGGCGGGAAGCAGCCCAGCTGCTTCGCCCGCTCCGGGGCGTTATAAAAGGCGTTCAGCGCTGCCATACCAATGGAGGCCTCCTTGAAGTCCCAGCTTTTGGACAGGGCGGCGGCCTCCCGCAGGGGCCTGCCCAGAATGGGGCGCAGGGGCTCCTCCGGTCCGGCGCTCTGGTGGACCGTCATGGATACGCCCCAATTCTCCCCGGAGCGCACCAGGGTCCAGTGCTCTCCCACGAACAGCTCGTCCAGAATCATGGAGGCGGGTATCCCCTGGATCATCCGGTCATACAAGCTCCATTTCTCCATACTTCTATCTCCTTCCCCTACGGTGAAAATGGTGATCAGACTTTGAAAAAGGTAACAGAATAACGAAGCGGACCGATGGATTTGCGGCACAGGGACGGAAGGCGTCGGCACAGCGCAATAAACGCCGCGCATTCCCCGTCGCTGGGGGTCAGGCCGCCGTAGAAAGCACGCTCAAAAACGCCGGTGAGCTCCTTGAAATCGGCCTGCTCTCCCAGGATACGCTGTATCCGCGTGCCGAAGGCCGCACAATACTCCATGGGGGAATCCGCCCGCATGGGCGGCAGTCCGCAAAGCTCCAGGACCCGCAGCACTCTGGAATACAGCTCCGTCACCTGATCTCCGGGCGGCAGCTTTTGGATGCGCAAAAGCTTCCTGCGCCGCAGCACGAGGCGTCCCAGCACCGCGGCCAGGACCGCGAGGACGACGGCGGCAGCAGCATAGAGCCAGGGCCTGCTTCCGGTATTGTAGCGGATCGCGTCCGCGGGTGTGGGAGACGGCGGGAGCGCGGAGTTGTCCTCCGGCTGGCCTTCTTCCGTCGGCTGCTCCGAGGGCGGCGGGCTTTCTCTGTCCTCCCCGCTCAGATCGGCGAGAAGATCGCTCTCAAAGATATTGTCCGTCCGTTTGTCCGGATCCGGCAGGGAGATGACCGTCGCCACCCCCAGCTTTTCCAGGAGCGGCAGCCGCTTCAGCTCCGTTTTCAGCGTGATTTCGTAGGAGGGCGGGGACAGGGGTTTCACCACGGCGAAATAAACGGCGGCAGCCAGCCCCAGGGCCAGGACGCAGGCGGATATGCTCAGCAGGGCGTGGGCGGAGACCGCTGCCCTGCGGGTGGCCGCGCGGAGCATATTCCCCCGGTAGATGCGGCTGAAGGCGAGGCAACCAGAGGAGAGCAGGAACAGGCATAAGAGCGCCGGATGGCTTCCGTACTGGAACAGCATTTCCCCGGCGATAATAAGCACCCCCAGGGGCAGGGCCAGGGCCGCGCCGACCCTTGTCCGCGTGAGGAAAAACAGCCCCAGGCAGGCGGCGCAGACGACTACAGCATAGACTGCGGCTTCCCCCGCGCCCCGGTGCAGCGCCATCCCGGTGCAGATGGCGACAAGGACCAGCACGACTATGCCCGCGACGGCGGTCTTCTTCGTATAGGAAAAGGCGCAGGCCGCGAGATTCAGCACAAGGCATAGGAGAAAC
>JAFZOG010000058.1 GCA_017550745.1 Clostridia bacterium
GGGATCGCCGCCGCCGGGGCCGGGATCGCCGCCGCCGGGGCCAGGATTACCGCCGCCGGGGCCGGGATCACCGCCGCCGGGGCCGGGATCACCGCCGCCAGGGCCGGGATCACTGCCGGGGCCGGGTTCAGGTTCAGGCGCGGGGCCAGGGCCGGGGCCGGGGGACGCGGCAGGCGCGGGCTGTCCGCCGGATTCTGTGGCGGGCTGTTTCGCCTGTTCAGCTTTTTCCGCAGCCGCCTTTTCTTCCGCCGCTTTCTTCTCCGCGATCTCCTGATCGACCTGCCCCGACACGGACTCCCAGTTCTTTTCCATCCACCTGGCGTACTCGGAGAAATTATTGAGGTTCACGCCCTCCTCCTGGGCTTTTTGCCTCAGGCGCTCATTGAGGAGCCGTCTGCGATCCTCTTCCTGTTTTCTCTGTTCAAATTCTTTTCTCGCCTGCTCGGAAAGGCGCAGCCGTTCCGCTTCTTCCTTCTGCTTCTCCTCCGCCTGGCGCTGGGCTTCCGCTTTCAGCTTGTCCAGGTTGTCGAAGAATTCCTGCGCGTTCTCATCTTCGCGGAGCTGATGATCGTCCATATAGTCGAAAAAGTCTGTATCGTCAGGGAACTCGTTGAGCGGCGTCGAAACCCACGGAATGACGGGATCAGCCGATCTGTCCCACCAGCCGTAGTCACGGATCAGCCATTCACCCGTGTCCATGTTCCGGTAATAGTGGAAGCCGCAGACCGTACAGTTCCACATTTCAAGGTTCATACCCACTTTTTTATAAGCTTTGGGCTGGCGATACTCGAAGGTATGCGCCTGGTACACCTCGAACCGCTTGCCGCACTTACTGCATTCGATCCAATGGAAATCCTTGTTAAAGTGGAAATGGATACTGCCCTTGTGGGTGCAGGTCGGGTCGGGGGTGGTGTCCGGCTTGGGCGAAGCCTTTGCCCTGGGCGGCGCGGTGTACCGGGTTGCGGCGGGGATGGGCGAGGCCGGGGGCTTGGGTGTTTCCTTCACCGCGGCCACCGATTCTTCGGAAGGCTTCTGCTCTTCCTGTTTTTCTCCTTCCTGCTTTTCCTCCTGCTCGGCGGGCTCCTCCTGTTCGGGTTCCTCTACCTGTTCGAGCTCCGGCACGTTCAGGTCGCTCTCCTCGGGGATTTCGTCATCCAGCTCGGGATACTCGATCGGCTTGTCCGCCGTATCGTTTTCCGGGTCGGCGGGCTGTTCCTCCTCGGCTATATCTTCCGGGCCCGGCACGTTCAGCTCGCTCTCCTCGGGGATTTCGTCATCCAGCTCGGGAAGCGTGACCGGCTTGTCCATCGCATCTTTTTTCGGTTCGGACGGGGGAATGGCCTGAGACCAGCCGCATTTGCATTTCAGCACGCCGCGCACTTCGTTGGGGGTGTGGACGTGGTAATCAAACTTCGCGCCGCATTTGTCGCAGACGTGCCAGTGGCCGGTTTCATCATATACCCAGCCGCCGTCGCTCTGGTGGGCGCGCCGGTACAGCCATTGGCCGCAGTCGTTGCAGACGATCAGGTGCTCATCGCCCTCATCCCGGTATTCAAAATTGCCGGGATGCTTACAGGGGGGCGGCGGCGCATCGGTGGGATCGGGGGTGGGATCGGGCGTAGCCTTCGGCGTAGGCTCCGGCGTCTTTTCCACCGCGGCATACTCCGTCGCGGCAGGCGGCGTGGTTTCTTCCGGAGGCTTGGTCTCTTCCGGGGGCTTGGTTTCTTCCGGGGGCGGGGCGTCGTTCGGGAGTTCTTTATTGAACCCGCAGCCGTCCGAGCAATAGATGAGCTTTCCGCCATAGGGGAAGCCCGTGCTGCCCGCCGTAATGTCACTCGTTGCAATCGAGTGATTTGCAAGGGTGGCAGGGTCGTATTCGTTGCATTCGCAGAACATGGCGTGCTGCAGCTCGTTCACGGCTCTCAAACTGTTAAAGTTGTGGACGTGGGTGGGGGTGCCGCTGCCGCCGCCGCCACCACTGTTTTGAGGCATGGTTTGATTGCACTTGTCGCAAGCGCCGTCGCCGTCTTTGTCCTCACAGTTGTCGCGATTTCCAAACTGTGCTCCGCACTGGCACTCTACAACATCCACATGTTCTCCCGGTCCATAGGGATGAGAGCCGATTGAATGTACTTTTTCGGTTGGATGCTGACAGCTGGAATCTCCGCCAACCCATTCTCCTATGATCGAGATCATGGCATCACTTACCGGCAAAATCCCGATGCACAGCACTGTGACCATGAGCAGGGCAACCAGTCTTTTTCTCACGTGCCGTTTCCTCCTTTATCTTTTTTCATCAATTCGTTCAGCTCCCGCACCTGCGCCTTATAACGCAGGTACATGATGAGCCAGATTATGAAGAACGCCGCCAGCTGGAAGCACCAGACGATCAGGATATCCGAGATTTCCGATTCCCAGCCCAGCAGCAGCGCCAGGGGCATGTAAGGCCCGATCACCAGGAGGCAGTGCAGTGCGGTGGCCAGGGCCAGGGGCAAGCGCTCCACGTCGTAGAGCAGGGTGCCGCCCATGGTGATGACGCCGTAGATGCCGGAACACAGGGTTTGCACCACGATGGCCGCTGCTTCGCTGCCCATCCGTTCCACCAGGATGGGGCTGACGATCACGCCGCCGGTGAACCAGGCAATCAGGTTGCCGATGAACAGGCCGAACAGGAAGCCGATTCCGGCGCGTTTCCAAAAACTTGCAAGCAAGCGCATCACTCCTTTCCTGTCAGTCTGCGGCGGATCGCCGGAATGCACCGGCGGGAGGCCCAGGTTTCCATGCCGCCCGCCAGTTCGATGCGCAGGGTGCCCGCCACCGTGAAATCATACCTGAGCACGTGGCGCAGGTTGATGATCTCAAACCGGGATATGCGCAGGAACCGGCGGCTGTCCAGCATTTCTTCCAGGCTTTGCAGCGTCTGGCGCGTGTACCAGCATCCATCCGTCGTGACGAGGCTGACCAGCCTTCCGTCCGCAGAGGCGGAAATGATATCCTCCGCGTTCACGGTAACGATGATGCCGTCCCCGTCGAAAGCCGTCAGCATATCCGGCGGCTGGCCGGAAATCCGCTCCATCAGCGCAATGACCGCATCGTCCTGTTCCGGGGCGCGTATCACCACTTCGATCTGGGAGAGGGAAGGATCGCGCTCAAAGCGAATACTCGGTTTTTTCATTGCGCCCGGCTTCTCCTTTCCTCCGCGCAGGATACGCGCATGCGTTTCTGCTGGCGCTGTAATAGCGGCAATCCTCGCATAATGGCCTTATTACGGCGGACAGCCTGCACCACCGCTGATGCTGCCAGCCCGTTTTCGTCCTGCACAATCGGCATGCAAAGCGAGGGCATACAGCACGTATGACGCTGCCTGTTTCATCCATACCGGCCACTCCTGTAACAGTATTATGTGAACGAGTTTTTCCTGTCATGTACAACATACCAGTGATTCGCCCGGATTGCAAGCGATTCGGGATAAGCGGTAGCAAATATGTCCTGAACGGCGGTTAGTACGGGCGGGTACAAAAAACCGGCTCCGTCCTCACGGGGGAGCCGGCTTGCGGGATCCGGGGTCATTTGGTCATATCGGTCATGAAAGCGGCATACGCCTGGATGGCTTCGTAGAGGTCGGCCTTGCTGATGATTTCCTCCGGGGCGTGCATGCTCAGCACCGCCACGCCGCTGTCGATCACTTCCATGCCGTACAGGGCGCAGATATAGGCGATGGTGCCGCCGCCGCCCAGGTCTACCTTGCCCAGCTCCGCGGTCTGCCAGGACACGTTATGGCCGTCCATGATCCTGCGCAGGCGGCCGATGTATTCGGCGTTGGCGTCGTTGGAGCCGGACTTGCCCCGGCTGCCGGTGAACTTGTTGTAGCAGACGCCGCGGCCCAGGAAGGCGGCGTTCTTCTTTTCAAAGGCGGAGGCGAACAGGGGGTCAAAGCCCGCGCTCACGTCACAGGACAGCATCCGGCTGGCAGCCAGGGCGCGGCGAAGGATCAAATCGCTTTCCTTGCCGGTCAGGGCCAGCAGCTCCGCCACGGCGTTTTCAAAATAATGGGCCCGCATGCCGGTAGCGCCGACGGAGCCGATTTCTTCCTTGTCGGCCAGGAGGCAGCAGCAGGTGTATTCGGGCACGGCGGGCAGCTTCATCATGGCGGCGATTTCAGCGTAGGCGCACACCCGGTCGTCGTGGCCGTAGCCCAGAATCATGCTGCGGTCCAGGCCGTAATCCCGGGCTTTCCCGGCAGGCACGGCTTCGATCTCGGCGGAGAGCATGTCTTCTTCCTCCAGGCCGTACTTGTCCTTCAGGATTTTGAGCAGCATGGCCTTCACGGGCTCTTTTTCCTCGCCGTCGCCCATGAGCGGGCGGCCCGCCAGCATGATATCCAGGTCTTCGCCGGTGATGACCTCGCTGGCTTTCTTCTGCATCTGTTCCTGGCTGAGATGGATGAGCAAATCGGAAATGCCCACCACAGGGTCGTTTTCGTCCTCGCCGATGACGATATTTACCAGGGAGCCGTCTTTCTTCGCAACCACGCCGTGGAGGGCCAGGGCGCGGGCCACCCACTGGTATTTCTTCACGCCGCCGTAATAGTGCGTGTCCGCGTAGGCGATGTCCGTATCCTCATAGAAGGGGTTCTGCTTGATATCCACCCGGGGAGAATCGATGTGCGCGCCGATGATGTTCATGCCGTTTTCCAGGGGCTGCCTGCCCATGTGGAACAGCATGACGGCCTTGCCCATGTGCAGATAATACAGCTTGTCGCCGGGCTTCACTGGTTTGCCGCCGGCAATGGCTTCTTTCAGATCGGTGTAGCCTGCTTCCTTCGCCAGGCGGACGGCTTCCGCTGCGCATTCCCGTTCGGTCTTGCCAGCGTCCAGATACGCCTTGTAATGCTTCGCCGCTTCCTCCACGGCCAGAAGGGTCTGTTCGTCATACTTTTTCCATGCGTTGGGACGTTCCATGATGCTCTGTCTCCTTTGAATTTTATCGGTCATGCTTATCCTATCACAGGAAAGGCGGAATGACAAGCGGTTCTTTTCGGCATGCGCAGGAACAAAAACAGATAAAAAACTCGTAATTTTTCAAACAAAGTGATATAATTAATCGGTATCTTTGTACAAAGAACGCGCATGAACAGGTTCGGACAGAACCAATCGGCCGGATTAAAGGAGGAAACATCCATGAAGCGAATGATCGGTTTATTGCTGGCGCTGCTGCTGGCCTTGTCCGCGGCGAACTGTGCCGCGGCGGCTAATAACGTCTTTAAGACCGCGTACTTTACCATTACGCTGCCTGACGGCTGGGAGACCGACACCACGCCCCTGGATGAGGATGAAAAGGTAGAGGACGCGGAATACCTGGGTATTTTTGGAACCTCCAAAGGCGTTGGCCTGGCGGCCATCGCGTATCTGGTCTATTATGAGGATTTAAAGGACATCTCGCTGTGGAATTCCGATGAAGCGGACCTGGCGAGGTATACGAAATCCGTGATGGAAGACTTTGCGGAGGATCGTCCCGAATACCTTGGCACCGTAATGGCGGGCAGCATCCCCTTCATATTGATCAAGGGCACGGACGAAGACGGCGAATACCTTTACGCGGACACCATGACCAACGGTTACGCCATTGAGATCCAGGCGTTTGTCATGGACGAGGACTGGGAAAAGCAGTATCCGATGACGGACAAATATATCGAACAGTTCAAGAACGTCCTGTCCACTTTCCAGCCCGTCACCTGACGGACCGCCTGAAAGGAGGGGAAGCGCCGTGAAGAAGCTGTTTGCGCTGCTGCTGGCGTCCGCTTTGACCGTTTCATGCGCATGCTGCCCGGCGGCATCCGGCCTGTCGGAAATGCAGGAGGTCACCATCCTGGCCTATGTCTGCGGCTCTGACCTGGAGAGCGATGAAGGCGAAGCCAGCGGCGATATACGGGAAATGATCTCCTCCGGGATCGGCGGTTCCGGCGCGGTGACCGCCATCGTTGCCACAGGCGGCTCCAGCAGATGGCAAAGCTACGGCATTTCCTCCGGCAGCGTTCAGTATTACCGTCTGGGCAAAAAAAGCCCCGAGCTGCTCAAGGACGCGGGCAGGCGCAACATGGGCGACGAGAATACCCTGGAGGATTTTTTGCGGTTCGGCATTTCCGCCGCGCCTGCGAAGCGCTATATCCTGATCATCTGGGATCACGGCGGCGGCCCGGTGTTCGGCGTGTGCAACGATGAGAACTACCGGGATGACAGCCTGTCCCTGGCCGAGCTGCGAAACGGCCTGGTAAACGGGCTGAACGGAACGAAGCTGGACATTATCGGCTTTGACTGCTGCCTGATGAACTGCGTGGATCTGTGCGACGACATGCGCGGGATCGCGGACTATACCGTGGTCAGCCAGGAGATGGTCAGCGGAACCGGGCTGAATTATGATGAATGGATGAAACCCATTGTGGACAATCCCGGGGTTTCCACCCAGAGCATCGCCATCTCCATGGCGCAGACCTATGTGGCGGAAAACGCCCGGGGCCGCAATGCCCAAACCGCCACCATGTCCGTCATCGCCTCCGACAAAATGCCCGCGGTGATGGACGCGGCCAACGCTTTCAGCGCATCCCTGTCCGGCCTGATAAAAACCAATCTGGCCGGGGTGATCCGCCTGCGCGCGCAGCTGCCCTCCTTCGGGGAATTTCTGGATTACGACGCTTCCGACCTGGTGGACGTGGAGGATATGTGCGACGCCTTTTCCGCGCTGCTGCCCAAGGAAAGCGAAGATCTAAAAGACGCCGCGAAGGAAGCCGTATGCTATAATTGCACCACCGGCGATATCGCTTCCTACGCCCACGGGCTGTCCTTCTTCATGCCTTACGAAACGATCCGAAGCGGTCAGCGGGAGATTCTGGCCTATTACGGCGGGCTCTCCAGCGATTATGCCGCCCTGGCCCTGTCCCTGGCCAATCAGGCGTCTTCCTCCGGCTACTCCATGTCGGCTTCCGGCTACACGCCGTCCAACTTCTATTCCTGGGATAATTCCTCCTCCTGTTCCGGCTCCTTCTGCGATATTTGGGATGGCTGGTTCGGGGATTATTGCAGCTTTGACGACGTTTACAATTCCTGCGGCGGAAGCATCTGGTCGGGGCTGAATACCTCCACAGGCTCTGTCTGGGACGGCTTTTCCTCTTCCTCCGGCATTTGGGACGGATTCTCTCCTTCCGCCTCCGGTATCTGGAGCGGATACGGAAACACCGGGGTTTCCGCTACACCTGCGGCAGGCGGTATCTGGGCGGGAATGCCGCAGGCGACGGAAGCGCCTGTTCCTTCGCCGTCCGCTTCGCCCGCGCAGAGCGCTTCCCTGGCGCTGACCAGCATCTGGCAGGGGCTGCTGAACACAGGCAATGAATACTACCAGCCCGGAGAACAGAACCAGAACGTCCAAACCGGCATTAGCGAGGCCGTATCCGCCGAAGAGGTGCTGGAAACGGCAAACGCCTATTTTTCTTCCGCTTCGCTGACCGCGCAGATGATCTATTCCATCCAGCTGAATAAGAACGACCTGGACCACCTGTCCGCCGCCAGCGGCGTGCTCAGCGTGCAGGAGGGGGAGGAAGTGATCCGGCTGGGGAATCTCGGCGAAACCACCATCGACTGGTCGACCGGCCTGGTGTTTTCCATGTTTGACGGCTCCTGGCCGATGCTGGGCGGGCAGATGGTGCGGGCGGAATTCCTGTACGGGGACGAGGAGGGAAATGTGCGCTTCGTCATTCCCGCCCGGATCAACGGCCTGAAAATGTACCTGCTGGGCAATCGTTCAGCCGATGGAAAAACGGAGCTGCTGGGCGCCACCCAGGGCTACGATGAAAACGGCTTCGCCATCCGCGGGTTCATCCCGCTGGAAACGGGCATGACCGTTTCTCCCCTGTTTACCGCTGTTTCCGCTGACGGGAGCGAACGGGAATATGAAGGAGAGGACATCACCGTTCCCCCGGAGGGGCTGGCGCTGGCATGGGGCAAAATCCCCGACGGAAGCTATCTGTACTGCTTCGGCCTGACCGACCTGTCCGGCCAGGTGCATTATACGGATTCCGTTACGATCAGCTTCTGACAGGAAATCCGAAACGGAGGATGAAATCAAGTGGAATTGATGCACGGTTCGCCCGCTGACCTGTCCAATCGGAGCGAGAGAGAAATCAGGGCTTATGCCTTTCTGGACAGGCTGGGCATCAGCTTCGACAGGACGGACCACCCGGATCAGCCGGCCACGAGCATGGAGGTTTGCGCGGATGTGGACGCGGTTTTGCGGGTTCATATCTGCAAAAACCTGTTTTTGTGCAATCGCCAGCAGACGAATTTTTATCTGCTGGTGATGCCTGGGGAGAAGCCCTTTAAAACAAAGGAACTGTCCAAGCAAATGGGTGTCAGCCGCCTCTCGTTTGCTACGGAAGAATACATGGCGCGCTTCCTTGATCTGCATCCGGGAAGCGTTTCTGTGCTGGGCCTGATGAACGATGGGGAGCATCGCGTGCAGCTGGTGGTGGACGAGGATATTTTAAAGGAAGAATACTTTGGGTGCCATCCCTGTGAGAATACCAGCTCCATCCGTTTTGCGACCAAGGATCTGTTCGGCGTGATCCTGCCCGCGCTGAATATCGAACCGGTCATTGTTCATTTGGAAGGCTTGGATTGAAAGAGGCTTGGAGGGAACGATGAACCTGCCTGAACTGCTTGCGCCCGCGGGGGGCATGCCCCAGCTGAAAGCCGCGCTGCGCTTCGGCGCGGACGCGGTATATGGCGCCCTGCCCGCCTTCGGCCTGCGCGCGTTTGCGGGAAATTTCACCTGGGAAGCGCTGGAGGAAGCGCTGGCGCTGACGCACAGCCGGGGAAAGAAGTTTTATCTGACCCTAAACATCCTGCCTTATCAGGATGAAATGGAGGCCCTGCGGGATACAGCTTACTGCGCCTGCGAAATGGGCGTGGACGCCGCGCTGGTGAGCGACTTGGGGGCGTTCCTGATGCTGCGCCGGGAAGTGCCGAAGCTGCCGCTGCATATCAGCACCCAGGCGAACACGCTGAACGCGGAGGCGGCGCGGTTTTATTTTGATCAAGGCGCTGAAAGGATCGTGCTGGCGCGGGAGCTTTCCCTCGCCCGGATCGGCGCGCTTCGAAAGCTCCTGCCGGACGCTTTGGAATTGGAGGCCTTCGTTCACGGCGCCATGTGCATGAGCTATTCAGGCCGGTGCATGCTGTCCGATCATTTGACGGGCCGGGGCGGCAACCGCGGGGCGTGCGCCCAGCCCTGCCGCTGGGAATACGTTTTGGCAGAAAAAAAACGTCCCGGGGAATACTGGCCTATCGAGGAGGACGCCCGCGGGACGTATTTACTTTCCGCCTACGACCTGAACATGCTTTCCCATCTGCCCGAGCTGACGGACGCGGGGATTTCCAGCCTGAAGATCGAAGGCCGCATGAAAACGGAATACTATGTGGCGACGGTGGTCTGCGCGTATCGCCGCGCCATCGACGCGCTGGCGCAAGGCGAAGCGGCCTACCGCGCTTTGCTGCCGACGCTGGAAGCGGAACTCACGAAAGCCAGCCACCGCGCCTTCAACACTGGCTTCTACTTCGGCGCGCCCACGCCGATGGCAGGGGCCGCCGGATTTGAGCAGGAAATGGAATACGTTGCCCGTGTGGAAAGCTGGCGGGAGGGGTTGGCGGTCCTGAGCATCAAAAACCGTTTTTACGTCGGCGACACGCTGGAGCTGCTCTGCCCGGCCGGGTCTTTTCCTTTCCGCGTGGACGCCATCACTCTGGCCGATACCGGCGAAGCGCGGAATACGGTGTCCGTCGCGGGCCAGCGGGTGATCATCCCCCTGCCGCATCCCGCCGCTGAAGGGGATTTCCTGCGGGGCCCGAACCGAAACCACCGGGAAAAAACAGGAGCCTGACGCAGGCTCCTGTGAGGCTGTCGAAAAAGTATTTTCGACAGCCTGCGAATGAAAATGGAATCAGGATTCCATTTTCATTCGATGCATCCATTTCCTGCAAAAATGGGTTTTCGACCTCCAAAGGAGGCCAATAACCCTATTTTTGCGGTCGGAAATGGATAGCGGAAGCAGCTTTCAGCTGCTCCTCGGCGACGTACACGCCGCCGCCTGCGGATTGTTGATGAAGGGGTTGTGACCCCTTCATACTTCCCCAGGATACTTTGTCGACAGTCTGGGGAGCCTGACGCAGACTCTTTTTTTATGAATTTATAACAGCTTGCCCGAAATGACGCGGGCGAAGAACCCATCGCTCTGGAAAATCGGAGCCAGGGTGCTTTGGTTCATCAGCTCGTTGAACGCGTCCAGAGGGATGACGGTGCTCAAGATGGGAATAATGAGGAAGATCACATACAGGATCAGCCCGCCGCGAATCAGCCCGAACACGCCGCCCGCCAGCCAGTCCAGATGCTTGAGCAGCGGCAGCTTGAATACGGCGTTGATCAGCCCCGCGATGACGGACAGCACCAGGTACGATACCGCGTACACGGCGATAAAGCACAGGATGTTCACCGCCACGCCCACCACCGTGTTGGATACGTAATCGTTCACCGTGGTCAGCCCCGCGTCGGCAAACACCTTGTTTTTCAGGTTGCTGCTCAGGATATTGGCGATTGGTTCCGGCAGGGAAACGGAGCTTAAAATTTGGTCGATCCTGTCCACCGGCAGCTGGTCCACAGACAGGGAAGCCAGGTTGTAATCTCCCACGCGGGCCACGGCGTCCGTGTAGGTGGCCAGGGTGGAGGATATTCCCTCGCTGCCGCTGACGATGGCGGCCAGCTTGGGGCCGAAGCTGAACGCCAGCACCACCGAAATCAGGCAGCAGGCCACGGACAGGATGGTCTGGACAAAGCCGCGGTACAGCCCGAATGCCAGGCTGGCCCCCAGAATCACGATGATCGCAATGTCGATGATATTGGTCATGAAACGCTCCTTTCAAGAGACGAAAAACGGTCTTGGGTCACTGTTTTTCCAATGATAAAACGTATACCTGGCAGGGATTGGCCTCATCCCACAGCGTGGGGAACACTTCGAACTCCCTGAACCCGCATGAAATATAAAAATCATTGGTGGCGTCATATTCCGGATACATTCCCTTTTTCACGGTTTTCACCTGCAGGAAGGAATAGCCCATCCGGGCCGCCGTATCTTTAACGGCGCTGACCAGCGCGCGGCCCAGCCCTTGCCGGTGATACGCTTTCAGTACGCCCATCACGCACAACTCCGCCGTGTCCCTGCCGGTTTCTTTCAGGCAGGCGAACCCCACGGCTTTTCCGTCCTTGATTGCCGCAAGGAAAGGCTGCTGCCGGCTGTCGCGGATATACGCGTCCCTCGTCTCAGGGATCTCGAACCATTCCGGCAAAGCGGTCAGAATGGCCCGGGCAATCGTTTCCTTTTCCCCGCTGTCCAAAATTTGCTTGATCATAGCGCGCCGCTCCTTTCCGCAGGCTCCGGTCAGTCGTCACCCATTTTCAGCACGGCCATAAAGGCTTCGCCGGGCAGCTCCACCGTGCCGAACTGGCGAAGGCGCTTCTTGCCTTCCTTCTGCTTTTCCAGCAGCTTTTTCTTTCTTGTGATGTCGCCGCCGTAGCACTTCGCCAACACGTCCTTGCGCACGGCTTTCACCGTTTCCCGGGCGATGATCTTGCCGCCGATGGCTGCCTGGATGGGGATTTCAAACTGCTGGCGCGGGATCACGTCTTTCAGCTTTTCCGCGATGGCGCGGCCCCGGCCATAGGCTTTGTCCTTATGGACGATCATGGTGAAGGCGTCGCAGATATCGCCGTTCAAAAGAATATCCATCTTCACCAGGTCGCTCTTCTGGTAGCCGGTAATCTCGTAATCGTAACTGGCATACCCCTTGGAACGGCTTTTTAACTGGTCGAAAAAGTCAAAGATCATTTCATTCAGCGGCACGTCGTAGAGCAGTTTGACGCGCTTGCCTTCATACTGCATGTCCACGAAAATGCCCCGCTTGTCCTGGCAGAGCTGCATCAGCGTGCCGGCAAAGTCCTGGGGCGTATAGATGGTGGCGCGGCAGTAGGGCTCGCGCATTTCCAGGATCTCGTTGACAGGCGGCAGGTTGGTGGGGTTGTCGATGCGCATTTGTGTGCCGTCGGTTTTCACGATCTCATAAATCACGCTGGGGGCGGTGGTGACCAGATCCAGGTCAAATTCCCGTTCAAGCCGTTCCTGGATGATTTCCATGTGAAGCAGCCCCAGGAACCCGCAGCGGAAGCCGTAGCCCAGGGCCACGCTGGTTTCCGGCTCAAAGGACAGGGAAGCGTCGTTCATGCGCAGCTTGTCCAGGGCGTCCCGCAGGTTGTCGTAGTCTGCGCCGTCGGCGGGGTAGATGCCGCAGAACACCACGGGCTGCACTTCCTTATAGCCGGGCAGCGGTACGTCGGCGGGCAGGGCGGCGTCGGTGATGGTGTCGCCCACGCGGGTGTCGCGCACGTCCTTGATGGAGGCGGCGATATAGCCCACGTCGCCGGGCAGCAGCGCGTCGCAGGGGGCGTAGGAGGGAGAGAACGTGCCCACCTCCACCACGTCAAACTCCGCGCCGGTCTGCATCATGCGCATCCGCATGCCGGGATACGCCTTGCCGTCCATCACGCGGACGAAGCAGATCGCCCCGCGGTAGTTGTCGTACACCGCGTCAAACACCAGCGCTTTCAGCGGCTTTTGTTCGTCTCCCTCGGGCGGGGGCATTTTGTTGACCACGGCTTCCAGCACGCCCTCGATGCCGATGCCCATCTTGGCGGAAATCAGCGGCGCGTCCTGGGCGTCCAGGCCGATCTCTTCTTCGATCTCGTTTTTGGTTTCCTCGGGCTGGGCGGAGGCCAGGTCGATCTTGTTGATCACCGGAACGGTTTCCAGGTCGTGTTCCAGCGCCATGTATACGTTGGCCAAAGTTTGGGCCTCCACGCCCTGGGTGGCGTCCACCACCAGCAGCGCCCCTTCGCAGGCGGCCAGGGCGCGGCTTACCTCGTAGGAAAAGTCCACGTGGCCGGGGGTATCGATCAGGTTCAGGGTGTAGTTTTCCCCGTTCCTGGCTTTGTACTGCATCCGCACGGCTTTGGATTTGATGGTGATGCCCCGCTCACGCTCCAGCTCCATGGAGTCCAGGATCTGATCCACCATCTGCCGCTGCTCGAACACCCCTGTCTTTTCCAGGATGCGGTCAGCCAAAGTGGATTTGCCGTGATCAATGTGGGCGATAATGCAGAAATTGCGGATATGGTTCAAGCGGTCGTTGGCCACGGGCGTTTCCTCCTTGCTCATTCAACCTCCCTATTATAAGAGATTTATGATAAAAACGCAAACAAAATATGCGCTATGCCCCAAAATCGTCAAACAGGCTCATCTGCCTGCAGCGTTCTGGAAACTGCCGGAGGTAATGAAAGACGTCCTCCGGCCGGTGGAGGATGCCGTTTTGCTCACAGAAGGAATGGAACAGGCGCATCAGCGGCCCGCTGTTGGGGCTGGACACCTCATAGGCGTTCCCGTAGCGCTTGGCGTATACTTCTTTCAGCCCGGGAAAATGCCGGTCCAGGGCGGCGTAATAGTATTCCCGGTCGCCGTCGCGGAGCGTCAGGCCCATATCAAAGCATATGATCCCCTTTACGCCCGCCTTGGCGCATGCCCGCAGGATGGAGGCAATGTTTTCCTCCGTGTCGTTGATGAAGGGCAGGATGGGCGTCAGCCATACGACGGCAGGAATGCCGCGGGCCCGGAACGCTTCCAGCACGTCGATCCTGCGCCGGGTATCGCATACATTCGGCTCCACGATGCGGCATAAAGCGCTGTCATAGGTGGTCAGCGTCATCTGTACCACGCACTTGGCCTGGCGGTTAATACTGTCGATCAGATCCATATCCCGCAGGATGCGGTCTGATTTCGTCTGGATCGCCGCGCCGAACCCATACTTGCAGATGACCTCCAGGCATTTTCGGGAGATCAGGAGCTGTTCTTCGCAGTGCATGTAGGGATCGCACATGGAGCCTGTGCCGATCATGCAGGGACGGCGCTTTGACCGGAGCGCCGCTTCCAGCAGTTCCGGGGCGTTCCGCTTGACCTCGACGTCCTCAAAGGCGTGGGTGAACTGGTAGCAGGCGCTGCGGCTGTCGCAGTAAATACAGCCGTGGGTGCAGCCCCGGTACACGTTCATGCCGTAATAACCGTGCCCGCCGGTGAGGATTCCCTTCGCGTCCACAAAGTGCATGTCTTTCAATTCTCCCGTAAAAATGCAGGCTGAAAAAAGGACGATGGCAGGCTTTTCCCCTTCATCGTCCCAAATGGATTATGCCAGCAGCTCCTTTGCCAGCGCTTCAAGCTGCGCCTGGTTCGCTGAGCTTACGGTGGATTTGATGGTGACCACGTTCTCCAGCACTGAAATGTCCTTCATCTGCTCCAGATACGCCTTCATGCCCTTCGCGGCCATGGGCGCCCAGGAGCCGTTTTCGATGAGGGCGACCCTGCGCTTTTGGAAGGTCTTGGCTTTCAGATGATTGAGGAAGTCCTCCATCTTGGGGAAGAAGCCGCCGTCGTAGGTGGAGCAGGCCAGCACGGTTTTATCGAACCGGAACGCTTCGGCCAGCGCCAGGGACATATCGTCCCGGGCCAGGTCGATGAGGGTCACGGTTTCGCCCTGGGCCTTCAGCAGATCGGAAAGCAGCTTTGCTGCCTTGGCCGTGTTGCCGTGGAGAGAGCCGAAGGCCACCAGCGTGCCTTTTTCCTCGGGGGCGTAACTGCTCCACACCTTGTATTTATCCAGATAGAAGGCAAGATCCTCCTTCAGCACGGGGCCGTGGAGGGGCAGGATCGCCTGGATCTCCAGCGCCGCGGCTTTTTTCAGCAGCGCGGACACGGGGGAGCCGTATTTGCCGACGATGTTGAAATAATACCGCCGGGCTTCGGGAAGCCATTCGTCCTTTTCCGGGTCGCCGAAGGTGCCGAAGGCGTCGGCGGAAAACAGGACTTTTTCGCTTTCCTCGTAAGACACCATCACTTCGGGCCAGTGCACCATGGGGGCCATGAAGAATTTCAGCGTATGCCTGCCCAGGCACAGCGTGTCGTTTTCCTTCACGCCCTGGGCCCGGTTGGCCAGGCCGGCGTCCGCGAACTGGGGCAGCATGCCCAGCGCCTTGGCGCTCAGGATCAGCTTCATATCCGGGTATTTGTCGGCAATCGCCTGGATGCTGCCGCTGTGATCAGGCTCCAGATGCTGGATCACCAGGTAATCCGGCGATTTGCCGCCCAGGACGGCTTCCAGACGGCCCAGCCATTCCCCGGTTTTACGGCTGTCCACAGAATCCATGACCGCGGTTTTTTCGTCGAGGATCACATAGGAATTATAGGATACGCCCGCAGGCACAGGGTACTGGCCCTCAAACAGATCCAGGTCCCGGTCAAACGCGCCGGTATATACGATGGAATCGGAAATGCGCATGGATGCCCCTCCTCTTTCTGCATAGGTTTTATTCTGCCAAACAACAGCAGTATAACACATATGAACGGGAAAATGAAGGGCTTTCTGCAAATCTGATACATAAAACAGCAAAAAACAGGATTTGCGCGCTGTCTTTTTCCCAAGAAACCTGTTATAATGTTCCTGATTCACGCGAAGGAGGATTGATTCGATGAAACGCCTGCTGGTTTTTGTTCTTGTCCTGCTGTGCGCCTGCGCGCCTGTTTTGGCGGAGGAGGAAATGGAACCGATGTACACATTGACCGCGCAATACGGCTTCAAGCTGGGCGCTCCCCTGTCCTATGACCAGCTGCGGAACCAGAAGTACCTGAACCTGGTGAAAGCCCATTTCAATTCCATCACCGCCACCAACGAGATGAAGGCTTATTCCCTGCTGGATCAGCGGGCGACTTTGAAGCGGGAGGACGGGATGCCCGCCATGAACTACGCCGCGGCGGACAAGATGGTCCAGTGGGCTATGGACAACGGTATCGGCGTGCGGGGCCACGTGCTGGTATGGGATGCTTACATGACCGAGTGGTTCTACCATGAGGACTATGACGCCAATAAGCCTGTTGCCGACCGGGAAACCCTGATGGCGCGCCTGGAATACTACATCACCGAAGTGGTGACCCACTTTGAGGAAAAGTTTCCCGGCGTGGTGTACTGCTGGGACGTGGTGAATGAGGCCGTGGCGGATTGCGCCAATGAATATGCCGCGGGCGACGCGCGCCACCTGCGCACCATGCGCAGCGGCGCGGTGAACGGCTTCCAGAAATACCTGGGGGACGATTACGTGTCCCTTTCGTTCCTGTACGCCCGCAACGCGGTGGACGCCCTGGGGGCGGACATCAGGCTGTATTACAACGATTACAACGCGTACTTCGCCGACAAAGCCCAGGCCATCCGCACCCTGATCCGGGAGGTCAATTCCTCCGCGGCGGATGAAAACGGCAATCCCCGCAAGCTGTGCGACGGCATCGGGATGCAGGGCTATATCGGCGGCTACGGCGTGCAGGAGGGCTGCCTGGTGGAGAGCCACCTGGACATGATCAGGAAAGAAATCCTCAACTATGCCGCCATGGGCTGCGAGGTACAGATCACCGAAATGGCGGTGCGGAATTTCGACCTGAACTGCGCGGACAAGCACGCGGAGTTTTACGCCAAGCTGTTCAAGGTTTTCATGGACCTGAACGGCGCGGACATAAGTCCCCTGAAAGCTGTTTCCATCTGGGGCCTCACCGACACCAACGCGCCCAAGGGCAACTATGTTTACAACCTGAACAGCCCCTACGGCGGCCTGGTGGATTTGAAGCTGAACTATAAGGACGCTTTCTATCAGGTGTATGCGGCTTTGAAGCAATAAAGGAGGGCTCGGGTTTTGACCATCCAGGTGCGTTACCATGCGGACATTCAGCCTTTGGAAAAGCTGCCTCAGGGGGACTGGATCGACCTGCGGGCGGCGGAAACGGTGGAGATGAAGGCGGGGGAGTACCGGCTCATTTCCCTGGGGGTGAGCATGAAGCTGCCCCAGGGCTATGAAGCCCACGTTTCCCCCCGTTCCTCCACTTTCAAAAATTGGGGCATCCTGATGACCAACAGCGTGGGTGTGATCGATGAAAGCTACTGCGGAGACAACGACCTGTGGTACTTTTCCGCCGTGGCCCTGCGGGACACCCGCATCGAAAAGAACGACCGCATCTGCCAGTTCCGCATTATGAAGAAAATGCCCGATGTGGCGCTGGAAACGGTGGAATTCCTTACTGCGCCCGACCGGGGCGGCATCGGCTCCACAGGGGAAAAGTAACATGGACTTTGACCGCCTTCCCGCGCCGATTCAAAAATACATCCAGGGCCGGCCCTATCAGGTGAATGAGACCGGCATGTCCGGCTCCAGCGTGCTGATGTTTCCGGACATGGTGCTGAAAACCGGCCCACGCAGCGCATTGTCTGACGGCATGGTGCAGGTGATGCGCTGGCTGGATGGCAGGCTGCCCGCGCCGCGCATCCTCCATTATGCGCATGATGAGGAGAAGGAATACCTGCTTATGACCCGTGTGCCGGGCAAAATGGCCTGCGACAAAAGCTATATGAACCGGCCCGAGCTGCTGCTCAGGCTGCTGGCGGAAGCGCTGCAAATGCTTTGGCAGGTGGATCTTTCCGGCTGCCCCCGAAGCCGGGCATTGGATGAAGAACTGGCGCACGCTCGTTACAGCCTGGAAAACGGGCTGGTGGATTTTTCCCGCTGCGAGCCTGAAACCTTCGGCCCCGGCGGCTTTGAAAGCCCGGAAGCGCTCCTTGACTGGCTGGAAGAAAACAAGCCGCCGCTGGAGCCTGCGTTTTCCCACGGTGACTGCTGCCTGCTCAATATCCTTTTTGACGGGGAGCGGGTCAGCGGATTCATCGACCTGGGCGATTCGGGCATCGCCGACAAATGGCGCGATCTTTCGCTGTGCTACCGCAGCCTGAAACACAACACCAACGGGTTCTACGGCCGCCTGCTCCCCGGCTTCAAGCCGGAAAGGCTGTTCGATGCTCTGGGCATCGCTCCCGATTGGGATAAAATGCGCTATTACATCCTGCTGGACGAATTCTTCTGAGGCTTGCGCGTTTTCCTGATTTGGGATATAATGGGCCAAAAGGAGGAATGAAGATGCCTACATTGCATAACGGCGCGAATCCGGGGGATTTCGCCCCCACCGTGCTCATGCCCGGCGACCCGCTGCGCTCCAAGTTTATCGCCGACACTTATCTGGAAAACGCCAGGCTGGTGAACAACGTGCGCGGCGTCCAGGGCTACACCGGGGAATATAAAGGAAAGAAAGTATCCGTGATGGCATCCGGCATGGGGATGCCCTCCATCGGCATATATTCCTATGAACTCTATCACTTTCTGGGCGTAGAGAATATCATCCGTGTGGGCTCCGCCGGGATGATCAGCCCCAAGCTGAAAATCCGCTCCATCGTGGCGGGCATGAGCGCCTACACCAATTCCAATTACGGCGCGCAGTTCGGTTTCCATGGAAATCTCGGCCCCTGCTGTTCCTATGAGCTGCTGGAAAAGGCTGTGGCAGCCGGGCGGAAAATGGGCCATGAGATCGTGGTGGGTCCGGTGTATTCCACGGATACCTTCTACGACGCCTCTGTGGTCAAGCCCGCGACCGTGCTCAAAGACCTGGGCGTGCTGTGCGTCGAGATGGAAGCCTACGCCCTGTACCTGAACGCCGCGCGGGCCGGGAAGAACGCCCTTTGCCTTCTGACCATCTCCGACGATGTATTCACCGGCGAATCCCTGAGCGCCCAGGAAGTGCGCGAAACCTTCACCCAGATGATGGAAATCGCGCTGGAAATCGCGTGAGGATCCTGGTCAGCGCCTGCCTGCTGGGCGTCTGCTGCCGTTACGACGGAAGCGGCAGGCCCTGCCGGGCGGTGATGGATCTGGGAAAAGAACACGAATTGGTCCCGGTCTGCCCGGAGCAGCTGGGCGGCCTGCCCACGCCCCGCCCGCCCGCTGAGATCCAGGGAGAACGGGTGGTGACATGCGAAGGCCGGGATGTGACCGCCGAATACTGTAAGGGCGCGGAGGAAGCCGCGCGGCTCTGCCGGATGCTGCGGTGCGGCCGCGCCATCCTGAAGGCCCGCAGCCCGTCCTGCGGAAGCGAACAGGTATACGACGGCTCCTTCAGTGGGCGGCTCGTCTCCGGAGACGGCATGACCGCCCGGAAACTCAAGGCGATGGGTGTTCCTGTGACGACGGAAGAAAGCCTGGATCCAGGCTGAGGTGCCCTTTACAGCGTCATGCTGATTCATTTGATCCGGAGGAGCTTTCATGCTGTCTTTTGTGAAGGCGCGCATGAAGCATGAGCGGCTGGTCGCTTATGCGGAAATCGCGCTGGGCTGCGTCATCGGCGGCGCGGCGTATCCCATGTTTCTGGTGCCGAACAATATCGCGCCGGGCGGCCTGACGGGCATCGCCACGATCTTTAATTATCTGTGGGGCTGGCCGGTGGGCATCACGAGCATGGCGCTGAACCTGCCGCTGTTCGTGATCGGATACAAAGCCATGGGCCGGGTGTTCGCGTTCCGTTCTTTGGTGGCGACCCTGCTGTTTTCCGCGTGTATCGACCTGATCCAGCTTCCGCCGCTGACCGATGATATCCTGCTGGGCAGCGTATACGGCGCGCTGGTGCTTGGGGCTGGTCTGGGCCTGATCATGCGGGGCGGGGCTACCACCGGCGGGTCGGACATGGTTGCCCGGATGGTGAACAAGAAATTTCCGCTGATCACGGTGGGCGGCTTCCTGTTTCTGATCGACTGCTGCGTCATCCTCGCCGCTGCTTTCACCATGAGCGCCAAAGCGGCCCTGTATGCCCTCATCTGCATCTTTATTTCAGCCCGGGCGGTGGACCTGGTGCTGGCGGGCTTTGGCTCCGCAAAGGCATGCTTCATCATCACCAACCGGGCCGCGGATATTTCGCGGCGCATCATGGAGGAGCTGGAACGGGGAGCCACGGTGCTTTCCGGCATCGGCGCCTACAGCAGGGAGGAACGCATGCTGCTCATCAGCGTGATTTCCCAGCGGGAGGTCATCCCGCTCAAAAAAATCGTGCAGCAGGAGGATGAAAAGGCGTTCATGTTCATCACCGATACCCATGAAACCCTGGGGGAGGGCTTCAACGCATTGGCGGGAGAATAATCCCCTTGCGCCCGGGAAACGTTTGCAGTTTTTGGCAATTTATGATGGAGGGGAAAGAAATGAAAAAGAAGTTAGTTTTGTCCGCGCTGTGTTTTGCGCTTTTTGCGGCGCTGATCGGGGTGGTCAGCACGGTGGACGTGGCGGCAATCGGGCCGCAGGAAACCAAAGTGGGCCTGTCGCATCTGAATCAGGCAGTGCATGATGCGCTGGGCGTGAATTATACCCTGTACAATATTACGGAATACATCGGGTACGCTGCCATTCTGACGGCCTTATGCTTCGCGGCGCTGGGCGCGTGGCAGCTGATCCGGGGCAGGAGCCTGGCCAAAGTGGATCGGGCCCTCCTTATGCTGGGGGTGCTGTATGTGGTGCTGGGGGTCCTGTATGTCTTTTTCGAAAAATTCATTGTGAATTACCGCCCGGTGATCATGCCCGATGAAACCGGTCCAGAGGCTTCGTTCCCTTCCAGCCACACCATGCTGTTTACGGTGATCCTGGGCAGCACGGCCCTGGTGGCGGGGCGTTATATCAAACGGGCGGAAACGGCGCTGCTGGTGCGGGTCATCTGCGTGGTGGCCATTACTGTAGGCGTGCTGTTCCGCTTCGGTTCAGGCGTACACTGGCTTACGGATATTATCGGCGGGCTGCTTATCAGCGCCGCGCTGCTGCTGGGTTTCTCGGCGGCGCTGGACAAAAGCAAAGCCGCATAGCGGAACAGATAATGAATTGGCTGGCCCGATGCGGGCCAGCCGATATTTTTTTCAGTTTTCTTTGGCATTGACCGTCACGTTTCCGGATGTGGTGTGGATCTTGACCGCGGCGCTTCCGTCCCCGGCGGTATAGTCTTTTCCGTTTTGCGTCAGGGGCAGGTTATGCTTGATGTTTCCGCTGGTGGTTTCGATCCTCGCCGTGAACCCCGGCGCTGTCGGCAAGCAGGCGGTCACATCGCCGGAAGTGGTGTGAACGTCCAATTCCTGCATGGCGCTCATTTCCACAGTGGCCTTGCCGCTGACTGAACCGATTTCCGCTTTTCCCGCGACGCCGACCACAGCGTGGATATCGCCCGAAGTGGATTTGGCCTTGAATTCTTTGGCTGCCTTCACCGTGGCCCGGATCCCGCCGGAGGTGGTTTCAAGCGCGGTTTTGCCGCTTGTCCCGGCGGAATCGAGCGTGATCCTTCCGGAGACAGTTTTCAGGGAGATTTCTTCCGCCTCGTTCAGCACTTCCAGTTGTACATCTCCGGAAACCAGACTGGCTTTGACGCTTCCGGCATTCACCGATGCGCGGATGCTTCCCGAGGCTGTTTTCAGCGTCACGCTGCCTGCCTGCAGCGCAGGGATGTTCAGATCGCCCGAGGCGGTTTGGATGCTCACTTGATCCAGCGAGCGGCCCATCGGCAGCGTAACGGTCAGTTCCTTTTCATGCGGGAGGAGAGAGAACAGATGGAATCCCGGCTGCTCGTATTCGACCCGCAGCGTGTCACCGTCCAGACACCAGCGCATCTGCATGTCCTTGCTGATCACCCCGGTGGTTTTTTCGCTGAGGATGACGGTGTCTCCGTTGTGATACGCGATATTGACCTGCCCGCTGGTCCAGTTGATATCCAGGTTCCTGACCGCGGCGCCGATTTCCGCGCCGCCGGAGGCATACCGCTCGGCAAGGGCGGCGGGAAACAGCGTCACAGCCGCCAGCACGACGGCGCACAGAGCCAACAGGATTTTCATGATCTGATTATTTTTCATTTTTCTTTTCCCTCTTTTTCATGATTTCGGAAACGATCAGGCCGATGCCCACGATCACGCCGACGGTGAACAGCACGGTGCCCAGGGTGAGCCTTCCGTGGGAGCCGATCATGCTCATCATGTTGAAAAACAGCGCGATGTCGATGGCGGCCAGGATCACCCAGGGATTGTTGCCGCCGATGAGCTTTTTCATCGGGCGCGACTTGAGGGTGAAGGGAAGGCCGATTGCCGCAAGGCCAAACAGCGACGCGCTGGAGGCGATCCAGAACCAGCTGCCCCGGCTGTGGATGCACACCACCGCCAGCAGCAGCATGAGGCTTGCGCTGAACGCGCAGAGCATCCAGAAGAATTTGTCCTCCTGTACCATGATGGGCACAACGCTTACCGACGCGGCGACGCAAAGGGAGGCCAGCACGATATCGATCCAGCCCATGGGAGAGCCGAAAAGATAGAGGCAAATCAGGATCGGAATGATGAATGCGCCGGAAACTGCCGATCCAACCGCGGCGGTACGCTTCCTGAATTGCGTGAGCCCGTACCGGAGCACCGAGTCTTTTTCATTTTTCAGGTTGTTTTCAATTTCCGTTTCCTTGATTTTTTGCAGCATATCCCGGCATTCCGCGCAGTCCAGCAGGTGCTCGTTCACCAGCGCGCGGCTTTTTTCGCTGCATGCCTCGTCCGCGTACAGCGGCAGCAGATCACGAATCACTTCACAATCCATGTTCATTTATCCTTTCCTGTAATTTGAGCCGGGCCCGGTGATATGTGACCCTGGCCCAGTTTTCGGTTTTGCCGAAAATCGTTCCGATCTCCCGAAAGCTCAGTTCCCCGAATATTCTCAGCTCAAACACTTCCCGGTAAGGCTCCTCCAGCGTGTGCAGCGCCATATGTACGCGGAAGGAGCTGTCCCGGTCCGCGGCACGCTGCTCAACGCCCTTTGCCGTATCCGGCAATTCCTCCGGGATCGGCTCGATCCGCTCCTGCCGCCGCCTTTCGTCGAGAAATAGATTCTTTGCGATGGCGCACAGCCAGGTCGCCTCGTCCGATTCTCCGCGGAATGCGCGCTGCTTTGACATGGCGCGGAAGAAGGTTTCCTGGGTGATTTCTTCCGCCTGCGCGCGGTCTTTGGACAGCGTCATCACAAAGGAAAACACCCGCATGTAATAGGCTTCGTACAGCTTCCCGTTTTGTTCCTGGGCCACATGCTCACCTCCTTTCATCCGGTCTCGTCGGTTAGACGGAGGAATCAAAGATTCGTTACAGGAAAAAATAAAATTTTTCAGGAATTTTGAAAGGCAGCGGAAATCGGGCTGAATTTTGCCCCGTTGTTTCTAATCTCTGCATCAATTCTTTCTGCCGTCATGTTTACCGGTGAATCAATGGGTCTGTTGCTATTTTTAGCCTTTTCTTTTATTGCCTCTCCTTTCTTTATCAATCCCTCTCGCTTTCCATCAAGTTGTTTATCTGATAAAAACTGAGCTGGAATATTTGATAGAATTGTAACATCATTTCCCTTGACATTTGAAATAATCTCTTGTAAAGTATAAATAGAAGATGTCAGCACGGGAGAACCGCTATTTGCGCTTTTCCCAGATGTGATGGCATCTTCTTTTATTGTTGCCACCACAAAAAGAGAATTATGTTGGTCGTTATCATTTACTCTTATTTCAAATTGTACTGGAAGAATTTGATTATTATAGCTGAACACTCCTAACAGATATACAAACGAATGAATTTTAGTTCCATCCTTCTGTGTATATTGTTATCTGTTTCCTAGCACTAAAACAGGAATTGCGCTCTTATATGTTTCTGTAAATACGGGCATCAGCGCTGCAAGATTTGATCTGTCTTTCCTTTGCTTGATCAAACTCTCATGAATCGTTCTGCTTGAAAATATGAAAGAATCTGCGTATCTCTCAGCATGCGCAAAAATACGGAAAACCTCCGCAAAATGGAGGTCGCAGTCATACCGCTGTCATTTTGACATTTTGCGATTCGTTTTCTCAGCAGAAAAAGCCTTTCTTTCCGGTTTTTTCATACCGATGGTTGCGGATCCACAGCAGCAGATCCACCGTGACCATGACGGTATTGATGATGTAAAAGACAAAGGCAAGGTTGTAGTTGCGGGCAACGACTTTGGAGCAGATGCCGCAGATATACCCCACCAGGATAAAGCAGCTAAAGAGGATGCTTTTGCCGCCGGTGGACCAGCTTTTATACATGCGCACGATGGACAGCGGCCAGGAGATTCCAAAGCAAAGGATCATAACAGTTTCCAGGATTTCGGCAGTATTCATCTTTTTTCACCCCATTCTTTCAGTCGGCGCGGCAGCGGTCCAGCAGTCCGCGTTCCGTCAGGATCTTTACAAGCGCGTCGCCGATCTTGTCCGGCGTCGTCGCGACCTCGGCACCGGCGGCGCGTAATGCTTCGATCTTGCCTATCGCCGTTCCCCTGCCGCCGGAGATGATAGCGCCGGCATGGCCCATGCGTTTGCCCGCCGGCGCGGACTGCCCGCCGATAAAAGCAGCCACAGGCTTGGTCATTTCCGTTTGGATGTACGCGGCGGCTTCCTCCTCGCCGCTGCCTCCGATCTCACCGTTCATGACCACGGCATAGGTATCCGGGTCCGCTTCAAAGGCCTGCAGCGCTTCCAGAAAGCCGGTGCCCCGGATGGGATCGCCGCCGATGCCGACCACGGTTGACTGGCCGATCATACGGTCTGAGAGCTGCTTGACGGCTTCATAGGTCAGCGTGCCGGAGCGGGAAATGACCCCCACGTGCCCTTTGCGGTGGATATAGCCGGGCATGATGCCGATCTTGCATTCCCCCGGCGTGATGATGCCCGGACAGTTGGGTCCGATGAGCCGCATATTCCCTCCCGCCAGATAATGCTTGACGCGCGCCATATCCAGGATGGGAATGCCTTCCGTGATACACACCGCCAGCTCGATCCCGGCATCCGCCGCCTCCAGGATCGCATCCGCGGCAAAGCGGGGCGGCACATAAATCACCGAGGCGTTTGCTTTGGTCGCGGCTTTGGCTTCCGCCACCGTTTGAAACACCGGCACGCCCAGCAGCGTTTGGCCCCCCTTGCCGGGGGTGACGCCGGCGACGATTTTTGTGCCGTAAGAAAGCATCTGCTCCGTGTGGAACGCGCCTTGTTTTCCGGTAATTCCCTGCACGATCACCCTTGTGTTTGCATCGACCCAGATGCTCACGCCCCGTCACCCCCTGCCCGTGCGGCCTCCACCGCCTTGCGCGCGCCGTCGGCCATGTTCTCCGCCGGGATGATCGCAAGGCCGGAATCCGCCAGGATCTGCTTGCCCAGCGCGGCGTTCGTGCCTTCCAGCCGCACGATCAGCGGAATGGTGATGCCCATTTCCCGGGCGGCGGCCACCACGCCCTCCGCAATGACATCGCATTTCATGATACCGCCAAAGATGTTGACAAAGATGGCGCGGACGTTTTTATCCGAAAGCAGCAGCTCAAAGGCGGCCTGCACCTTTTCTTTTGAGGCGCCTCCGCCCACATCCAGGAAATTGGCCGGTTCGCCGCCGAAATGCTGGATGATATCCATGGTGGCCATGGCCAGCCCCGCGCCGTTGACGAGGCAGCCGATGGTGCCGCTGAGGCTGACAAAGTTTAAACCGTGCTGGGAAGCCAGGTACTCCCGGGGGTCCTCCTCGTCGATATCCCGCATTTCCTTCAGTTCGGGATGCCGGAACAACGCGTTGTCGTCAAAGGCCACCTTCGCGTCCAGGCACATCAGATGCCCGTCAGCCGTCAGCGCCAGGGGGTTGATTTCCACCAGCGAGCAATCCTTTTCCTGATAGAGCCGCACCATGGACGCAAGCAGGGAAATGAGCTCCTGTTCATTTTCGCCGCTCAGCCCCAAAACACCTGCCGCCTGCAAGCCTTCGTAGCGCTTGAAGCCTTCCGACGCGGAGACACGGACGCGGGCGATCCGCTCGGGATGGGTTCGGGCAGTCTCTTCGATCTCTGTGCCGCCGTCCGCGGACGCGATGATCACCAATGCGGCGTTCTCATGGTCGCCGGTCACGCACAGGTAAAACTCTTTTTTCACTTCAACGGCAGGCGTGACCAGCAGCTTGCGCACCAGCTTCCCTTCGGGCCCGGTTTGATTCGTCGCCAGCCGCATGCCCAGCATGTCTCCGGCGAGGGCGCGCGCCTTCTCCGCGTTTTCCGCCAGCCTGACGCCCCCGGCTTTGCCGCGGCCGCCTGAATGGACCTGCGCTTTCAGCACGCAGCGGCCGTACTTTTCCGCCGCTGCCGCGGCCTGCTCCGCTGTGGCGGCCACTTCCCCCGGAGGTACGGGAGCGCCGTATGCGCGCAGCAGTTCCTTGGCTTGATATTCATGGATCTTCATTTCGCACCTTTTTTCTTTCCGGGGGAGCCTGCCGGGGCATGCTTCTCCGCGTGAACCGCCGATGCCAGCTTGACGCCTTCCGAAAGCGCCAGCAGATTGATTTCTTCCGTGCCCCGGGGCACGTGCAGGAGGGCAGCTTTCTTGAGCGTCTCTGTATCCGTTATTCCCAGCAGCTGATTGATGCAGCCTACAGCCACCACATTCGCGGTCTGGATGCGGCCTACTGCCTCTTTGGCCGTCCGCAGGACGGGAAGGCAAAGCACCCGATGGCCGCTCAGATTCTCCGGGACGGTGAGGCTTTCGTCAACGAGTACCAAACAGCTTTCCGGAAGCGCGCGTGTGTAAGTATCCAGCGCCTTCTGGGTCAGCGCCATCAGGAAGCTGGGCTGCTGGACCTTGGTAAAGCCGATGGGCGCGTCCGAGATGATCGTTTCCGCTTTGCAGGCCCCGCCGCGCGCTTCCGGGCCGTAGGACTGGCTTTGCGCGGTGTATTTGCCGGACAGGACCGCTGCCTGGGCCAGGATGACGGAAGCAAGGATGACGCCCTGGCCGCCGCTGCCCGCCAGACGAAGCTCCATTTTACTCATTTGCTTCACGCTCCTCCGCCAGTTTCTGGATCAGCATGTCGTATTTGTAAGTAAATTCAGGATACTGGACATGGTGCAGCAGGCCGATGACCAGCTTGTCCTTCAGCTGTTCCGGGTCCATCTTGGCCGCCTGCTCCACTGTGACCGCATGGTCCCGCTGCCACTGCATCATCGCCACGGCGTCGCCTTTTTTGTTCTTGCGCCCGTAATAGGTGGGGCAGATGCTGGCCACGTCAATGATGGAAAAGCCTTTGTTGCGGATACCGTCCTGGATCAGGCTGATGGTCTGCTGCACGTGGTAGGCGCTGCCACGGGCCGCATAGGAAGCGCCCGCCCCATAAGCCAGGCCCGCAATGTCGAAGGAGCGGTCCAGATTGCCGTAAGGCGCGGTGGTTCCGTAGGCGTTCGTGGGCGTCGTGGGGCTGTACTGACCGCCCGTCATGCCATAAGTGCTGTTGTTCATCACCACCACCGTCAGCCCGATGTTCCTTCGGGCGGCATGGATCAGGTGGTTGCCACCGATGGCGGAGATATCGCCGTCCCCCGCGATCACGATGACTTCCAGCTCGGGATTGGCCAGCTTGATGCCCGTAGCGAAGGCAATCGCCCGGCCGTGGGTGGTGTGGATCGTATTGAAGTCCATGTATCCCGCTGCCCGCGAGGAGCAGCCGATGCCCGATACGATCACTGTCTGATTGCGGCTCAGCCCCAGATTCTCAATGGCCTGCGCCACGTCGCGCATGATGATGCCGTTGCCGCAGCCGGGACACCAGATCTGCGGCAGATGCTCGGGCCGCATGTATTTATAAATCAGGTTGGACATCTGTTTTGTCCGGGAAGCCGCGTTTACATCGCCGGTATTGACTTTCATTTACGCTTCCTCCACTTTCTTAAGGATCTCCTGCGGCGTGATCACGGTGCCGTTGTACTTTCCGACAAAAGCGACGGGGCAGGCGCCGCGGGTCAGCCGCTCCACCTCCAGGACGATCTGGCCGAAGTTGTGCTCGGCCACGACGATTTTTTTCAGTCCGGGCAGCGCCGCGGTGAGCTCCTTCTCCGGGAAAGGCCATACGGTGACGGGACGGAAGATGCCGCAGCGGATGCCTTTGGCCCGCGCCATTTCCATCGCAGTCTGGGCCGCGCGCATCGTGCCGCCGTAACAAACGATCGCCACATCGGCGCCGTCCATGTTGACTTGTTCGCAGCGGACGATGTCCTTGTAGTTGTCCGAAATTTTGTGCATCAGCCGGTACATCAGCTTCTCCGCTTCTTCGGTGGAGTTGGTGGGGAAACCCGATTCGTCATGGATCAGCCCCGTGATGTTGTAGCGCTGGCCGCAGCCGAAAGGAGCCATCTGGGGCACCATCTGGCCTTTTTTTTCATTCATATGGTACGGCTTGCGTTTCGGATCGGGGAACTGTACCGAGGGCCTGTTGACGATGGTGAGATCCTCCGCCTCCTTCATCTGCATGCCCTCGCGCAGGTGCCCGATGATTTCATCCATCAGGAAAATCACCGGCGTCCTGTATTTTTCAGACAGGTTAAAGGCGCGGATCGTCTGGTAATATGCTTCCGTGACGGAGGAAGGGCTGATCACGATGATCGGATGGTCCCCATGCGTGCCCCAGCGGGCCATCATCACGTCGCCCTGGGACGGGGAGGTGGGCATGCCTGTGGAAGGGCCCATACGCTGCACATCCACCACCACCAGGGGGATCTCCGCCAGGCAGGCGTAGCCCAGGTTTTCCTGCTTGAGGGCAAAGCCGGGGCCGCTGGTGGCTGTCATGGATTTGACGCCGGCCACGGATCCCCCGATGGCGCAGGCGATGGAGGCAATCTCATCTTCCATCTGGATAAACTTTCCGCCCACCTGGGGCAGGCGGTAGGCCGAAAGCTCGGCGATCTCGGTGGAAGGAGTGATGGGATAACCCGCGAACAGGCGCATCCCGGCGGCAATGGCGCCTTCCACACAGGCTTCGTTTCCCTGCATCAATACGACTTGATCCACTGATTTCCATCTCCCTCCGAGTCATCCTCATTGATATAAATCGCGTAGTCCGGGCAGCGGAGCTCGCATTGTCCGCACAGCACGCATTCCGCGCCTGCAACGCGCCGCACCTTATCATTCACGATCTCCAGCGCCCCTTTTGGACAGAAAGCCGCGCAGATGCCGCATCCCTTGCACCAGTTGGGATTCAGGATCAGTTCCTTTTTGGCCGCCATAATCTGCCTCCTTGATCGGGTATTCCTTGTTGTATCGGTTTTTTCGGATAGCTATATTATACTTCATCCGAATTACAATTCAAAACAGTTTTTTTATCGTAGTTTCCACAAGAATAATTTTGTGATATAATGAGCCAGGCGGCGGGCGTTAGAGCGCACGGGAGATACGATATCAGGACGGACAGGAAAAAACGGGCGGGAGGGGACTGAAATGACTTTTCAGAGCATGGAATATTTCATGATGGCGGCGGAAACGGGCAACATCACCCGCGCGGCTGAACGGTTGCATATCAGCCAGCAGGCGTTAAGCGACTGCATTTCCCGCCTGGAGGCGGAACTGGGCTGCCGGCTGTTTGAACGGCGGCAGGGATTGGAGCTTACTTACAGCGGATGCCAGTACCGCGCGGCGGTTGAACGTATGCTCGACCTGCGAAAACAAACGGTGGCCATGCTGAATGACATCAACGACAATCTGCGGGGCGAGCTTCGCATCGGCATATCCTACACCCGCGGCCAGGCCATCCTGCCCATGGTGCTGCCGGAATTCATGCACCGGTTCCCCCTGGTGGAGCTTTCCGTCCAGGAAGACAGCAGCCAGATGCTGGAAAGCCTGCTGGAGCGCGGAGAAATCGACGTGATGATCGGCTTTGCCCCGTTCAGGATCGACCGGGCGGAATCGTTCCCGCTGATGAAAGACCGCCTCCATCTTGTCATTCCAAAGAGCCTGCTGCGGATTCACTGGCATTCAGCGGAACAGATAGAAGCCGGCCTGGCCGCTTTCCGCAAAGATCATGATATCTCGCTGTTCCGTGATTTTCCCTTTGTTATGCTCAAAGAGGGAGACCGGATCCGCACCATCACGGACCAGGTTTTTAAAAATGCGCATATCAAGCCCCTGATCAAATTGGAAACAAACAATACGCAAACCGCCATGGCCCTTGCCGCCGAGGGGATAGGAATCGCCGTATGCCCGGAGCTTTATCTCAACAGCAATTATGTGGCCTCGGGCACAGCCGGATCCTATATCCGCCGATTGGTGGAGGTGTGCCCCCTGTTCGATGATTCTCTTTCGGATACCATTGCCATCGGATACAACAAGGACCGCTATTGCAGCAAAATTGCGGAAAACTTCATCAGCCTGTGCCTGAAAAGGATGCAGGGGTGAAGACTGGCAGGCGGGGAAGGACAGATCATTCCCGCTGAGGCGCGGCTTGTGAACGAAAACCCAAACAGCCAAATGTATAGCCTGAGCAGAACAAACCGTTCTTTTGGGTACAGCCGATTCAACCCCACCTCAAAAAAACAGTGAGCAGGAAGGCGATCCAGGCCGCCCATCCGGCAATAAACAGCACCGCATGCTTTTTCTCCGCATGAATCGCAATGAATTCACGAATCAGCGCGCTTGGCCAGTAATAGAAGGCCACATGGCTTCCGATGCCCGTGCATTTCAGCCCGATCTTCCTGCAATACCTGAGCGCTCTGTATACATGGTAATTGCTGGTAACGAGAGCGGTATATTTTCTTCCCTCCATCCCGTCGATGATCTTCTTGGATTTTTCCAGATTTTCAAGGGTGGTTTTTGATTCGCCTTCCAAAATGATGTCGCTTTCCGGTATTCCCTGCGCCAGGAGATAGCCCTTCATGGCTTCCGCTTCCGAAACGTATTCGTCCGATCCCCGGCCGCCGGAGGGGATCAGCTTGGGCGGAGTCGGATCCTTGCGGTATACCTCGGCCGCTTTATCCAGCCGGTCCCGCAGCAGCTTTGACACCCTTTGGCCGTCGAGCAGGCCCGCCCCGTGGATGATCACATAGTCAAAATCCTTTTTTCTGGGGATGATTTGCAGGAACAGGGTATAGACCGCAAAGATCAGGAACGCCGCGGAACCGTAGATGACTGTGCCGCTGAACAAAATGCAGGCGATAAACCAGGCGGAGCGGTCATACGCTTTTTCGGAAAGGATTTCCGGCGCGAAATACGGGCCGAAGCCCGCGATAACGAACGCCGCTTCCCCCAGCAGGATCATTACCCCCAGGACAAGGGACAGCAATTGGGACAGGTGCCGCCCCTCCCGTTTCATCATCACGACCCCGTTATAGATCAGGAAAAACGGAACGATCAGCAGAGCCAGCAAGACCGCGTTGAGGATCACAACGGCCACGGCGTTCATATAGGAGCCTGAAACGCTGAGCAGAAAGGGGATCACGGACAGTAAGGCGATAAACAGGAAATAGCAGTTGCGGTATCTGCTTCTGTCCCTGTTCAATGAAACAAGAAACACTGTCCAGCACAAAAGGACGATGGCTCCGAAACCGATGATGTACATTTTTCTATCTTCCTATTCATACGCAGGATGAGCTGAGAGTTCCTCTCTTTTTACATAAGGCGTATCCTGACAGGCGTTCCGCCCCTGCGGCCCTCGGGTTTTATACCCTCCGTTTTTGAAATGGCCATAGCGGGTTCCTCCTGTCCGAACACGTATATGTATTATATACTCCATTGTTCGTCAAATGTCCAGCAGAAACGGCGGGTTTCGTGTTTTTTTCTGACATATGAGGCGCCTGGTTTCTCTCTTACGGCGCTGCGGCGCCTGAACCGTTTCCTGCCGATCTCTCAAAAGTGCGCACGGGTGCCTGCCTGTGCTGCTGTATTTCCATTGTATTTTGATGAAAATGACAAAAAAAGGTATTGACGGAAGCTGAAAAGCCTGATATGATAGGGCTACACCGAAGAGAAAGAGGAGTACTTCCGAAACCGGCGGCAAAGAGAGCAGCGGAGGGTGTGACCGCGGCGCGAACGGGCGGAAGGAATGGACTTTCGAGGGCGAACCGAACGGGCCTTGGCCTGAGTAGGGGAGACGGAGCAGCCTCCGTTATCAAAGCAGCCTGTATGATAGTACGGGTATGAGCGGGCGCGGAGGACGCGCCAAGCCGGGTGGCACCGCAGGGAATAGAAAGATTTCATCCCCTGTCCCAGCAAAACAACGACTGGGACAGGGGATTTTATATGGTCCTGTCCCGATGCGCAGAGCGCGGAAAGGAGAATCCCCATGAAAGACGCAAAAGCTATCCCCTACAAAATCTACCTGGAAGAAAACGAGCTGCCCAAGACCTGGTACAATGTGCGCGCGGACATGAAGAACAAGCCTGCGCCCCTGCTGAATCCCGGCACGCTGCAGCCCATGAAAGCGGAAGAATTGGCCCCCGTATTCTGCGAGGAACTGATCAAGCAGGAATTGGATAACGACACCAGAGACTATCCCATCCCCCAGGAGATCCAGGATTTCTACAAAATGTACCGCCCATCGCCGCTGGTAAGGGCCTACTGCCTGGAACAGAAGCTGGGAACCCCCGCGAAAATCTACTATAAATTCGAGGGTAACAATACCTCCGGAAGCCACAAGCTGAATTCCGCCATCGCCCAGGCATACTACGCCAAGAAGCAGGGCCTGAAAGGCGTTACCACCGAAACCGGCGCGGGCCAGTGGGGCACCGCCCTGTCCATGGCCTGCTCCTATTTCGGCCTGGACTGCAAGGTGTACATGGTGAAAGTATCCTATGAGCAAAAGCCCTTCCGCAGGGAAGTGATGCGCACCTACGGCGCCAGCGTGGTGCCCTCTCCCTCCAACACCACAAAGGTGGGCCGGGCGATCCTGGAAAAGTTCCCCGGCACCACCGGCAGCCTGGGCTGCGCCATTTCCGAAGCGGTGGAAGTGGCCACCTCCACCCCCGGCTACCGCTATGTGCTGGGAAGCGTGCTCAACCAGGTGCTGCTGCACCAGAGCGTGATCGGCGTGGAAACCAAAACCGCCATGGATAAATACGGCATCGTGCCGGATGTCATTATCGGCTGCGCCGGCGGCGGCAGCAACCTGGGCGGCCTGATTGCTCCCTTCATGGGCGAAAAGCTGCGCGGAGAAAAGGATTACCGTTTCATCGCCGTGGAGCCTGCCTCCTGCCCCAGCTTCACCCGCGGCAAATTCGCCTATGATTTCTGCGACACCGGCATGGTGTGTCCCATGGCGAAAATGTACACCCTGGGCAGCGGCTTCATCCCCGCGCCCAACCACGCCGGCGGCCTTCGCTATCATGGCATGAGCAGCATCCTGAGCCAGCTGTACCATGACGGCTATATGGAGGCGCGGGCCGTGGAGCAGACCAGCGTATTCCAGGCGGCGGAAGAATTCGCCCGGGTAGAGGGCATCCTGCCCGCGCCGGAAAGCTCCCATGCCATCCGCGTGGCCATCGACGAAGCGCTGAAATGCAAGGAAACAGGCGAGGAAAAAACCATCCTGTTCGGCTTAACGGGCACGGGCTATTTCGATATGGTGGCCTATGAAAAATTCCATGACGGCAAGATGACCGATTATATCCCCACCGACGCCGACCTTCAGAAAGGCTTCGACGGTATTCCCAACGTAAACCTCTGAGCCTTGAACGCGGTACTATCTAAAAATCGGGCTGTCTCTCAGGAGGCAGCCTTTTTATGTGGAAAAAGAATTTTCTATAGAGGAGAGGATACCGTTTTTGCTGTTTCTTTCCGGCGGCGCTTTATAAATACGATGAATATGACCCGAAATAATGGGAAAAGGAACATTGCGTTTTTATTCATATCAAGCTATAATATCAGAAAAGGACAATTTGATCCCCTCTGATTATCCAACGATCGAAAGGAGCAGCCCCATGATCTATTATGTGAACGCCCAGGCTTCCAGGGACGGCAACGGCAGCAAGGAAATGCCCTTCCGGCACATCGATGACGCGGCGCGGGTGGCCGCGCCCGGCGACGAAATCATCGTCGCCCCCGGCATCTATCGGGAATATGTGAATCCCCGGAACGCGGGCACGGAGGACAGCCGCATCGTATACCGCTCGGAAAAGCCCCTGGGGGCCGTCATTACCGGCGCTGAAGTGCTGACCGGCTGGGAGCGCTGCGAAGGCGAAGGCAATGTGTGGAAGGCGCTGGTGGACAACGGCGTGTTCGGCGCGTACAACCCCTATACCACCATGGTGTGCGGCGACTGGTATTTCGCGCCCACTGTGCGGCATACCGGCGCGGTGTTCCTCAACGACCGGATGATGTATGAAACCGTAACGCTGGAGGAGTGCTGCGCGGGCGAGGCTGACCCCTGCGCCTGGAAAAAAGAAGAATCCACCTACAAATGGTTCACCCGGCAGGAAGGCGGAAAGACCGTGCTCTACGCCAATTTCCAGGGCAAGAATCCCAACGAGGAAAAAGTGGAAATCACCGTCCGGCGCAACTGCTTCCTGCCCGACAAAACCGGCGTGGGCTACATCACCGTATCCGGCTTCAAGATCGACAAGGCCGCTACCACCTGGGCTCCGCCCGCCGCGTACCAGGACGGCATGATCGGCCCCCACTGGAGCCGGGGATGGATCATCGAGGACTGCGAGATCAGCAACAGCAAGTGCTGCGGCATTTCCCTGGGTAAGTACCGGGATCCGGAAAATGATATGTACTTCTACACCAAGCACGTCAAATCTCCTACCCAGATGGAGCGGGACGCCGTATGCCGGGGCCAGTATCACGGCTGGCTGAAGGAGAAGGTGGGCGGCCACATCATCCGCCGCTGCGACGTGCACCACTGCGAGCAGACCGGCATCGTGGGCCGCATGGGCGGCGTGTTCTCCACCATTGAGGACTGCCACATCCACGATATCTGCAACTCCCAGCAGCTGGGTGGAGCGGAAACAGCGGGCATCAAGCTGCACGCCGCCATCGACGTGACCATCCGCCGCAACCACATCCACCACTGCATCATGGGTGTTTGGTGCGACTGGCAGGCCCAGGGTGCGCGCATTTCCCAGAACCTGATGCACGACAACATGAAGCCGGAAGGAACCCAGCACGCCCAGGGCGCCATGTTCAACTGCGATGTGTTCATCGAAGTGGGCCACGGCCCGACGCTCATCGACAATAACGTGCTGCTGTCGAAAACCTCCGTGGTCATGCCAAGCGAGGGCATTGCCTGCGTGCATAACCTGATGCTGGGCAACTTCGGCCTCATCAACTCCGGCGTGGACAGCGTGGTCAACGGCCAGCGCGAACCGCGCTATACACCCTATCATATCCGCCACCGCACCGAAGTTGCAGGCTTCATGACCATCCTGCACGGGGATGACCGGATCTACAACAACATCTTTGTGCAGCACTATCCCATCACCGATACCGGCCTGACGCCCCAAAACAGCGATTATCAGGTGGTCGGCACCTCACCCTTTGATATCTTCCCCACCTATGAAGAGTGGATTTCCAACTTCATGATGGATCAGGAACCGAACATGGGGCGTCTGGCGCAGTACCATTTCGGCCATCTGCCTGTGTGGGTGGACGGCAATGCCTACCTGAACGGCGCGGTGGTATGCAAGCATGAGAAGCATTTCCTCAGGCGTGAAGACGGCGGCGTGCATGTGGAACTGGCAGAAAAAGGCGGCAAGTACTGCCTGAAAACCAACGTGTACGATTTCATCGGGGACTTTAGGGACGGCATCATCACCAGCGATATCCTGGGCTGCGCCTTTGAGCCGGAACAGCGCTTCGAGAATCCTGACGGGACGGAGATCATCTTTGACCGCGACTACTTCGGCAGCCACCGGGGTTTAAACGCCCTGCCCGGCCCCTTCGCCAACGCGGAAGACGCCCAACAGGCGCTCTGGCAGCATTGATCCCTTTGCCGGCAGGCGGTTGAAACTGTACCCAAAGAAAGGCATATAAAATTCGGGCTGTTGCTTTTGCAGCGGCCCTTTTTCCATGAAAAAAACCCCGCTCTTTCGAGCGGGGAAATGGAAAGGGACTTAGTCCATCAGCGCGTACATGGCGGAGAGCAGGGACTTATGAGCGGTGGAATTATACTGCAGGCTCTTGAAGGCGGGGGACTGGGTCAGCGAGCAGCGGCTGCAGAAGTACAGAACCAGGTGGGTGTCGCCGCCAAACTTCTCATACAGGTTGATAGCCTGGTTGCGGTTGATCTTCAGGTACATCAATCCTTCGGGCTCATACTGGCTCAGGTCGCTGATGCTGTTCAGCACGGTGAAGAATTCCAGGGTGATGTGGATGGCGTCGCCGCCCTTGAGGCTGTAATCCACGGTGAGATAACCGTCACGGATGTTCAGCGTCACGTCGCCGACGATCACCGAGTCAGCAGCCACCAGCTCATAGGTCTGGCTGCCGTTCAGGGAGGCGTCGAAGGGGGTGAACATATACCATTTATCGGAATAGTTGGGATACAGGTTGCTTTCCTTCAGCCGCGGGCCGAAAGCGCACACCGTAGCGTTGGGGAAGGTGGTGGTGGGGATCTTTTCGGTCTGCTTCAGGCCGCAGATGGTGCAGGTGCGTTCCCGGATGCCTTCTTCCCAGAAATTGGCCTGCTTGGTAACGACCCAGGGGCCCCAGTTATGGCCGGTGGCGGGGATGACTTCGGTTTCAACATGGCTGGCGTCCCGCAGGCAGACGCGGGTGCGCAGGCCGTTGCTTTCACAGGTGGCGGCATTGATGATCTGCCAGGAGCCCCAATTGTGGCCAAGGGCAGAACCGAAGGGAGCATTTTCCGTTAAGCCGCAAACGGTACAGGAGTGGGTCTGCTCGCCGGGTTCGGTGCATGTGGCCTGCTTAATGGTGGTCCAGGGCCCCCAGCTATGGTTGGTGGCGGGAATGACTTCCGTGGAGATTATCTGACCGCAGCGGGCGCAGTAGATTTCCTTAAGACCGGTGGTGGTGCAGGTCGCGACAGTCACGATCCGCTCCGTCGGAGTATGCCCGTAAGCCGCGATGACGTCTTCCTGGGTATGGTGCACGTTCAGCATGCACTGGCGGTAACGGGTACCGGAGGTGACGCAGGTGGCGGGGGTGCTGATGTTCCAATCGCCCCACACGTGGGCGTTGGGATCGCTAGCGCCTTCACGGCGTTCTTCGGTGGCGCCGCACAGGGAGCAGGTATACAGATTGATGGCCGGCGTGCTGCAGTTGGCGGCGCTGATGTTGCGGGTATAGACCCACACGTGGTCCGAAACATGCGTCGTCGAAGTTATTTCGGTTGCCATAGCGCTTCCGGCGATGCAGAGCGCCAGGGTAAGGCATGCCGCAAAGAACACGACTTTGGCGATTCGGGCATTCTTAAACATTTGCTCTTCCTCCTTAATGATTTGCAGATCGCCGCGTTTCCTGCGGCCTCTGCAAGAATATAGAAGAAACAATCCCTTCCATTTTCCCAAATGAAGCGGGCCAAGTCAGGATGGGCCTCATCCGGGATGCACCCGCTTTAAGAACCCATAGGTTGCTTGATTTGTTTCAGAAGGAAAAATAAAATGTTCTTCTTCATACAAAATATAGCATATCGTGAAGGAAAAATCAACTATTTAGAAAAAATATTTACAAGTAATTATATAGTTTTTTTTAACATTTTACATAATTGTGAAGTAAATATGAAGAAATTATGACAATTATACAAATTGCTGAAAAAAATGGGCGGCGATTCCAAACCTCCCCGCCGCGATCCGAACGATTTGTTAAATAATAGTAATTTTTTGCCGCTGCCGGAAACACGGCCCGGAAACCGCGGGATGTGAACAGCAGTTCCGCATGGATGCAAGCGCAGCGCTTTTTCCGCATACTGTATTTGAAAAAGGGGGAGAGACGCCATGCGGCAAACATGTGTTTCAGGGAAAAAACAGGAAAACCGTTGCCTCCGTGTTCTGCGCCGGGCGGTAGTGGCTGTGCTGCTTCTTATGCTGCTTGGGCTGCTGCTGGAGAAGAACCTGGAATCCGTCATCCTGGATATGGCTTACGCCCGGGCGGAGGCCATGGCGGTGGAGTATGTTCATGAAGCGGTGCGCGGCGTGATGGAGGGGGCCGTGACCTATGAGGACATGATGACCGTGCGGACTGATGGGGAGGGACGTGTCACCATGCTCCAGGCGAACGCGGTCAGAATGAACGAGCTGGCCACCGAAACAGCGCTGGAAGCACAGCGCAGGCTGGAAAGCGCAGAGGCGCGCAGCATTGCCATTCCGCTGGGGGCGGCGTTTGGCGTACCTTTTTTGTCCGCCCTGGGGCCCCGGATCCAGGTGCGCATGGTGCCGGTAAGCGCCGTGTCCGCCGCGTTTTCCACAGAGTTTGAGTCTGCCGGCATCAACCAAACCCGGCATAAAATCTATCTTTCGCTGCATACCACGGTCCGCCTGGTCATTCCCAGCGGGGCGCGGCAGGTGTCGCTGGGAAGCCAGGTGCTCATTGCGGAATCCATCATCGTGGGGGAAGTGCCGCAAAGCTACGTTCAGGTGCCGGACATGGACGATGCCCTCAATTTCGCGATTCCTTGAAAACTGACATTGTACGCATGATTATCTGTATATAAAATAGAAAAAACAGACATGCCAGAGACGCCTGGCATGTCTGCTCGAAGGTTTTCAGTATGATCAGTAAGCGCCGTTGGCGGCGTTTTCCACGGGGTTCAGGGGCTGATCGGTCAGGGTGCCCGCTTCCAGGCGGGCTTTGGCTTCTTCCATGATCTTGACGGTGGCGGACACGCCGCAGCGGACTGCTCCCGCGTTTCGGCAGGCCAGCACCATATCCAGCGTGCGAATGCCGCCGGACGCTTTCACGCACACCTTTTCGGACACGGCGGCCCGCATCAGCTTTACATCGGCCACCGTCGCGCCGGAGGAGCCGTAGCCGGTGGAGGTCTTGACAAAGTCCGCGCCCGCGGCTTCGCTCAGCTTGCAGGCCGTCTTCTTCTGCTCGTCGTTCAGGTAACAGGTCTCCAGGATGACTTTCAGAATCGCGTCCCGGCTGTGGGCTTTCTGGGCCAGCTGGGCGATTTCATCCTGCACATAAGCGAAATCGCCATGGAGCAGCTTCCCGATATTCAGCACCATATCCAATTCCGCGCATCCGTCGTCCAGGGCTTTTTCCGCCTCGAAGACCTTCACAGCGGTGTGATGCGCGCCGTGGGGGAAACCGATCACCGTGCAGGGCTTGACCCCGCTGCCGGAGAGCAGCTTTACCACCAGCGGCATGTCTCCGGGCCGGGCGCAGACAGTCGCTGTCTCGTATTCCAGGGCAATGGCGCAGCCCTTGCGGATATCCTCCTCCGTCAGGAAGGGCTGGAGGGTGGAGTGATCCAGTGTTTTAGCGATTTCGTATAATGTAATGGACATAGGATTCCTCCTTGTTGTTAGAATACATTACTTCCCTTTGCAGTATTTCCCCACATATGCTTTCGCCAGTTCGTATTCCTCCGGCGGCAGGCGCAGCACCAGGGGGGCGACATGGGGGGTGTGGTAAATGGAGATGGTGGCTTTGCTGGGGCGGTACTGGACGGACTGCACGTCCTTCCAGAGCAGGTGCCTTTCCTGGCTCAGATGCACCACGCTTCCATCCTGCTGGGGCACGTTTTTCCTGGGATCGGCGCTTTGCAGCCGGGCCCAGCTTTTCCATTTCTGGGGGCCGTGCCAGGTGCGCAGGTGCGCGCCCTGGGCATCCAGCTTGAAAACCTCCACCTCCTGCCCCTGCAAAAGCAGGAACAGGAAGGCCGCCGCCATGCCCACAGGCACCAGCGCCAGGATCATCCGGGGCAGGGAGCCGCGGAACAATACCCCCGCCGCCTCGCCTCCGTTGATGACGGCTTCCATGCCGAACACCACGGCCATCAGCAGCACCGCCGACGCCAGCAGCGAAAACAGTACGGATCGCCACACACGCCCGTCCGTCAGCGGATGGGCGGCGATGCTCCACTGGTCCATCTGGGCGCTGACGGGAGCGCGCTTGCCGCAGCCGGTGCACATGTCGCCGGGGCTTTCCAGGTTGCAGCGCTTACAATAGCTGTAGATCATTCGATCAGGCTCTTTCCGGTCATTTCCTTGGGCACGTCGATGCCCATGCTGGTGAGCATGGTGGGCGCGATGTCGGCCAGCCGCCCGCCGGAGCGGAGGCTTTTGCCCACCAGCTTTTCATCGCAGGCGATGAAGGGCACGGGGTTGGTGGAATGGGCGGTGAAGGGTTCCTTGGTAATAGGGTCGATCATCTGGTCGGCGTTGCCGTGGTCGGCGGTGACGAAGGCCCGTCCACCCTTCTTGATGATCTCGTTCACCAGCATTCCCACATCCTTGTCCACTTCCCGCACGGCTTCGATGGCCGCAGGGATGACGCCGGTGTGGCCCACCATGTCGCAGTTGGCGTAGTTCAGGATCATCACGTCGTACTTGCCGCTGTCGATCAGGTCCAGGGCCTTCCGAGTCACTTCGGGAGCGCTCATTTCAGGCTGCATGTCGAAGGTGGCGACCTTGGGGGAGTCGATCAGGAAGCGTTCTTCGCCGGGATTGGGGGCTTCCACACCGCCGTTGAAGAAGAAGGTGACGTGGGCGTATTTCTGTGTCTCGGCGATGTGCGCCTGGGTCAGGCCCAGCCTGGACAGGTATTCGCCCAGGGTATTGTCCAGGTTTTCCGGCGGATTGACGACCTTGAGGTTGGTGAAGGTGGCGTCGTACTGGGTCATGGACACGTACTGCACGGGGATATATCCCTTCTTGCGCCGGAAGCCCTGGAAGTCCTCCATGATGAAGGCGCGGGTCATCTGGCGCGCGCGGTCGGGGCGGAAGTTGAAGAAGATCATGCTGTCGCCGGGCTCTACCGTGGTCAGGGGTTTGCCGTCCTTCTCGATCACGGTGGGAATCATGAATTCGTCGGTTTTGCCGTTGTCATAGCTGTGCTGCACGGCTTCCACAGGATCGGTCTCCCGGATGCCCTCGCCCAGCACGATGGCGTCATAGCCTTTTTCCACGCGGTCCCAGATGTTGTCGCGGTCCATGCCCCAGAAGCGGCCCTGGATGGACGCCACCTGGCCCACGCCGATTTCCTTCATCTTGGCCACCAGCTGGCGCATATAATCGATGGCGGAGGTGGGCGGCACGTCGCGGCCGTCCAGATAGCAATGGACGAACACCTTGGAAAGGCCCCGCTGCTTCGCCATTTCCAGCAGAGCGTACAGGTGGGTGTTATGGCTGTGCACGCCGCCGTCGGACAAAAGGCCCATCATGTGCAGGGTGCCGCCGTTTTGCTTGACCGTGTCCATGGCCCAGATGAGGGGCTCCTTTTCAAAGAACACGCCGTCCTGGATATCCTTGGTGATGCGGGTCAATTCCTGGTACACGATGCGGCCGGCGCCCATGTTCAGGTGGCCCACCTCGCTGTTGCCCATCTGGCCGTCCGGCAGGCCCACGTCCATGCCGCTGGCGCCCAGCTGGGTGTGGGGATAGCGCGCTTTTAATTTATCCAGCTCCGGGGTGCCTGCCATATAAATCGCGTTGCCCTCATGGGAGGGGTTGATGCCGAAGCCGTCCATGATGATCAGGGCCGTCATTTTTTTATCCATATCCTTAACTCCTTTGCGTATCATTCCGTTTGCAGCGGGCGGGGAGCCCTCGCCGCTGTAAAGTTCAATTGCAACAAATGTATTATACCGAAAATGTTCCCGTCCTTCAAGCCCTTTCCGGTGAAAAATCAGAAAGCGCCCAGGAACAGCGAGCCGTCCAGGCCGCTCATCTCCACGGCGTAGCGGCAAAACGCGCCGTCCTCGTCCACGAAGGAAATGCCGTTGTTGGGGATATCTCCGTAGAAGGACAGGGAAACGCGGACAGGCCGGTCGGGCTTAAGCGTCCCCAGGGAAGCTGCGGCCTTTGCCTCAAGCTCGTAATTATCATTGAAGTCCAGCGCCAGCACCTGGAAATCGCTGACCGGCCGCCGGGCGGTAAAGAGGATCCAGACGGCGTATTCATCGTCGCTGACGGTCACGGAGATCGCGTCTTCGTTTTCCTCCCCCCAGTCCGCGCGGACGGCGGGCAGCGGGCCGAAGGTGATGGTCTGCATCGTATGCAGCAGCCGCGTTCCCCAGCCCTCCCACATTTCCTGCGGAAAGCTGATATATACGGCTGCCTGTTCGCCGTTTATGGAGGTGGCGATATAGAAGCCCTGGATGATTTCGTCATTGAAATCGGCGGATTTCGTATAGCCGATGATTTCCGTTCCTGAATCGGTGTACAGGTTCTCGTATTCTGTGTCTTTCCCCGCGTTCACTCCCAGGAAATCCCAGGCTGTCGTTCCCAGTGCCTGCGGCAGCATGATTTCCATGTACACCGGCAGATCATATTCCGCCGGAGAAATCATCAGGCTGTATCCGCTTTCCGACATGCTGTCGTCCACGTCCAGCAGGTCGGCATCGTACCAAATAGAAAAGCCCCAGGCCGTTTCATACAGCGTTTCGGTGATGGGCTCCGCCTCACCCTCCAGGTAAACCACGCTTTCCCGCGTTTCAGCGCAGGCAGCGCCGGCCAGCAGCATGAGCACCATCACGATCGCCAAGAAGCGTTTCACGATATGCGCACCCCTTCCCGTAAACATTTGATGAGCTTATTATAATGCTTTTCTCCGTTCAGCGCAATAAAATAACCGGAATCAAATTGCCGATTGTCTGTTGACGGCCCGCTGCTTGTGTGATATAAAGTTTTTAAGGCAACAGGATAAATTTGCAATCTGGACGTTTCAAAGCCCGGTGTGATTGGCAATAAAACCGGCAAATCGCCCTTGACCCAACGAACATCAAGGACCGCCCGAAAGAAAGGAGCATAAATATGGGTATCAAAAAAGTCAAAACCGCCGTCATCGGATGCGGCATGATCAGCAGCATCTACCTGCGGAACCTGTGCCGGATGTTTTCCGTTATTGACCTGGCAGCTGTGGGCAATATCCACAAAGAGGCAGCGCAGGCCCGCGCCAAAGAGTTTGGCATTCCCAAGGCGATGAGCATCGAGGAAGCCGCCGCCGACCCGGAGATCGAGCTGGCGGTCAACCTGACCCCCGCCTTTGCCCATTACGATGTCATCAAGCGGATGCTGAAAGCGGGCAAGCATGTTTATACCGAAAAAATGTTTACCACGGACCTGAACCAGTCCCGGGAGCTGGTGGCGCTGGCCGCGGAGAAGGGCCTTTTCCTTGGCGTGGCCCCGGACACGGTGCTGGGCGCAGGCATCCAGACCGCGAAATACCTGATCGACACGGGGATGATCGGCGATGTGACGTCGGTTCAGGTATGCATCAACCGAAACCAGGCGCTGAATTCCGAGTTCTTCCGCTTCCTGCGGGGGCCGGGCGGCACCCTGCCTTATGACGTGGGCGTATATTATGTCGGCGCGCTGATTGCCCTTTTAGGTTCAGTCACGCAAATTACCGCCTTCGGGAATCCGGCTCCCCTCCACGAACCCCAGGCTGCCTTCCTGAACGAAGGGGCGGAGCCCTGGCAGATCCCGGGCCTGAACACCGTGGCGGCGTCCCTGCGGTTTGCCTGCGGGGCGGTGGGTTCCGTGCTCTTTGACGGCAACACGGTGGGCGCGGAGCAGCACGGCTTCACCGTGTACGGCACCCGGGGCATATTGAAGGTGGGCGATCCGGACAAGTTCGGCGATCCCGTCACCCTGATCCTGCCGGAAAACGCGCCGGTGCAGGTGCCCTTTACCCACGGCTTCGACGGGAAGAACTATTTGGGAGAGCCGGCAAGCTTTGACAACTACGGCCACCGGGGCATCGGCGTGGCTGAGATGGCCTGGGCGCTGCGCAGGGGCCGGCCCCATGCCCGCCTGAGCGGCGAATACGGCCTGCACTGCCAGGAGGTGCTGCAGGGCATGGAGATTTCGGCGGAGACCGGGAAAGTCTACGAGCCTCAGTCCCGCTTTGAGATGAAGGGACTGAAGCCCGGCTATTATTCCAGCATGTTCGGCGGCGCCATGCGCGGCGACGCGGAAGCCTCGCTGATGGACTGAGAAAAGGAGGAAGGCCATGTATCTTGGCGCACAGCTTTTCGGCGTCCTCGCCAACACATCCCTTGCCCCTGCCCAAGCGCTGAAAAAACTGCGGGACATGGGATACACCCACGTGGAACCCTGCCTGGCCCTGGAACCCCTGGGCGCTTACAGACAGGCCATCTGGCCGCTTCCGGACTTCGACGGCTATATGGAAACCGTCGCCGCCCTCGGGCTGAAAGCTGACACCGTACACATTTTCGGTAACAGTCTGAACGTCCACGCGGGCACGCTCTGCGGGCTTGCGAAGCGATGGGGGATCCGCGGCTTCGTGGTGAAGATGCCTGAAAAAGCCGACGCGATCCGCCGCCATGAAACCTCCATCGAATGGCTGACCCTGGCGGACGCGCTGAAGGAAGCGGGCGTTTCCCTGCTGATCCACAATGAAGCCGGGGACATCGCACAGAAAGTGAACGGCAGGACGCTGTGCGAAACCATGCTGGACCTCTGCCAGGGCCGCGTGGGCCTCCAGGCGGACGTGGGCTGGGCCATGCAAGGCGGCGAGGAACCGCTCTCTTTCCTGAAGCGCAACCGGGAACTGGTGAAATCCGTGCACTTCAAGGATTTTGACGCGGCTGGAAACCCCGTTACCGTGGGGGAGGGGCTTCTGCCGCTCATGGACTGCTTCGCCTTCGCCCGGGCGTACGGCCTGCCTCAGATCATCGATCAGGACAGCTTCACGGGAGGCGTCTTTGAGGACATGGCAGCCATCCGCGCCCGGTTTGACCGGCTGTCCGGCGAGCGGGAGCACACGGTCAGCTATCTGAATGTGATGGATACTGCGTCCGGCGAGATCACCACCCTTGCGCGTTTTGACCGGGTGATCGAAGCGCCAAACTGGATGCGCACAACCGGCGAGCTGATATACAATGCCAACGGCCTGGTCTACGCCTGGAAGGACGGCAGAGAACGCAGGATCGAGACCGGCGTCTGCATTTCCTGCAACAACGACCACGTGCTTTCCCCGGAGGAGGACGCCATCGCCGTCAGCCATATGACCTTTGACGCGGGCTTTTCCTCCCGGGTCTATATCGTGCCCTTTGACGGCAGCGGGCCCCGGCTGGTGACGCCCAACAGCCCCAGCTTCCTCCACGGCTGGTCGCCGGACGGAAAGGAGCTCAGCTACTGCGCCTTCCGGGAGCATGCTGGAAAACGGGAAGTGGATATCTACACCATTCCCGCTGCCGGCGGGGAAGAGAAGCGGCTGACCTTTGGCGGGTTCAACGACGGGCCGGAGTATTCCCCGGACGGAAAGCACATCTGGTTCAACTCCACCCGCTCGGGCCTGATGCAGGTATGGCGGATGAACCGCGACGGCTCAGACCCGGTCCGCATGACCCGCAATGAGGACAACTGCTGGTTCGGCCATATTTCCCCGGATGGGAGCAGGGTCGTCTATATTGTCTATCATCAAGGACACTTAAAGCCCGACGAACACCTGCCCAACATGCAGTGTGAGCTGTGGCTCATGGACGCGGACGGGAGCAATCCCCGCCGCCTGTGCTCCTTCTTTGGCGGACAGGGCAGCCTCAACGTCAACTCCTGGGCCCCGGACAGCAGCCGCTTTGCGTTTGTGAGCTATGAATGGCAGTGAGCATGCAGAACACGGAAAGAGCGGGAAGCATCTGCCGGCCGGCCTTGTTCCATTGCAATTATTGTTTGACTTTTTGGGCGCTGTGCTGTATAATATGATAAAGAAAAAGCCACATCGTATATGTGGAACAAAAAAACAGGAGGAGAAAACATGAAGAAACTTGTATCCGTGTTTCTGGCCCTTGCTATGCTGCTGACTGTTTGCAGCGCGATGGCGGAAGATCTGAACAGCTACACGCTGGATGAGATCATCGAGAAGGCCAAGGCGGAAGGCCACGTGGAATCCGTCGGCATGCCGGACAGCTGGGCCAACTGGGGCGACAGCTGGAAGGGCTTGACCGAAACCTATGGCATCACCCACACCGACGACGACATGAGCAGCGCTGAAGAGCTGAACATGTTTGCCAACGACAGCACCCGCGATATCGGCGACGTGGGCCTGGCCTTCACCCAGCAGGCCATCGACGCCGACCTGGTGCAGGGCTACAAGACCAGCTATTGGGACAGCGTTCCCGATTGGGCCAAGGGCGAGGACGGCAAATGGATGATCGCCTATACCGGCTGCACCAGCTTCATCTTCAACAACGATCTGGCCAACGGCCAGAAGATGCCCACCAGCTGGCAGGATGTCCGTGAGGGCACCTACAAGCTGACCATCGGCGACGTGGTGGGCGGCGCCACCGGCCAGGGCGTTGTGGTCGCTACTGCTTTCGCTTTCGGCGGCGGCCTGGATAACCTGCAGCCCGCTTTCGACTTCTGGACCGAAATGGCCAAGGCAGGCCGCATCGACAAGGGCGACATCCTGCTGGCCCGCATCCAGGCCGGTGAAGTGGAGTGCGGCGTAAGCTGGAGCTACAACGTGCTGACC
>JAFZOG010000010.1 GCA_017550745.1 Clostridia bacterium
GTGCCGAAGGCGGGACTTGAACCCGCACGCTTTTGAGGGCACCGGATTTTGAGTCCGTCGCGTCTGCCATTCCGCCACTTCGGCATCGAGGGGATTATAGCATAATCCCATATCCGATGCAATGAAAGCTTTACGGATTGTACTCGTACGTTTCCTGGTAGGCTTTGTAGGTGGTTTTGAACAGGAGTTCCCGCCGGACCTCCCGGTTGCCCTGGTACCAGACCTTCCAGGTGGCCACCTCATAGCCTTTCCGGGCGGTGACGGTCTGCTTGGTTTCTCCCGGGGCCAGGTTGGTATTGAGCACGTATTTGGGTTCTGTCGGTTTGGGAATTTCCTTGATCAGTTCGCTCTCCAGGTCGATCTTCACGCCCGCGCCCAGGCTCATGCCGTAGATGTTGACGGTGATCTTCTGGTTGCTGTAGCCGGCAAGGATGAAGATCGGCTGCTTGGTGTTGTTCTTGAACTTGAAATCCAGGCCGGGCCAGTTCACGGTGGCATCCAGGCCTTTCTCGATATAGTGGGAAGGCCAGGCGTGCGGATTGCGTTCAACAATTTCCAGATCTGCCCGGGCCACGGCGTTGAACAGGGTGGAGCTGGTCTGGCAGACGCCGCCGCCCACCTCGTCCTTGCTCTGGCCGCCGGAAATGGCCGGCGCTTCCTTGTAGCCCTTGGCGGCGGTCCGCTCGCCGGTGGCTTTGTTGAAGGAGAAGGTCTCCCCGGGCTGGACGGTGATGCCGTTGATGGCCCGCGCGCTCAGCTGGATGTTGGTGTTCCGGTTCTTGTCCTTGGTGGTTGTGGTGGTATAGGCGGAAATCAGGCCGAAGTTGTTCATCATATCGGTCTTGGTCGCTTCCGCCGCGATCTTTTCCGGAACCACCCGGAATTCCCTGCTGGTCACGCCGTCATCCAGCAGCGCGCATATGTCCCTGTACAGGTTGTCCGGGTTGATATAGGCGCCGGGCTTGTCATCCGTAAAGGTGAAGGTCTTGGTGTTGAAATCGAAGGACTGGACCATGCTGTCCACCGGATCCCGGTTGACATAGTTCACAATGCCGTCCGTCAGGTTCCGCAGCGCCGTGTGGTCATAGTCCACTGCGGTGGCAAAGGACTGGGGGCTGCTCCGCAGGGCGGATGCCTGGTCGATCCGCTCCTGGAAGGGCGTCACCGCGCTGCCCAGGCTTGCGGTATTGGACCGTCCCAGGGCCCAGGCGCGCTGCACCATTTCCTGCGTATTCCGGGAAACCGGCACCCGTTCGTTGTTCACGTGCCAGCTCTGGTTGCCCACGACGATGGTGATATCAAAATCGTTTTTCTTGTCGTTATGCTGTCTGGTGACTTCCTGGACAGCCGCCGCCTGCGTCAGTCTGCCCACATGCACATTGTCAATATACACGCCCTCATAGATCTGGTCCGTGTAGATGATCTGCTTGCACTTATTGAAGTATTCCAGGCGGCTTTCGTCCAGGCTGATCAGGTTGCCGTTCACGAAGGCGATATTCGGAAGGAAGCGGTACCGGATGCCCGTCACCTGCGGCGCCACCATGATGCCGGCCGCGGCAATCAGAATGAGGCAGAACACCGCAACCGCCGTCCAGGCGCCGCGGTGCTTCGGTTTCCGCTTGTATTTCGGCCGGGAGGTCCGCATCGGCGCCGGGGATTCAAACCGGTCAAAATCGTCAAAGAGCGAGGAAGGCGCGCCAAGGCCGTCGTCCTGCTCATTGGAAGCAAAATAGCGCCGCTTCTTCGCTTCCTCGGCAGCACGGCGGTCATATTCATCCCGTTTTTTCAGTTCCTCATCCCTGCCCAGCGGCCTTTTGCCGGGCAGCGAGGTCGGGATGTATTCATCGTCGCCCTCATACAGCTCATACCGTTTCAGTTTCGCCATCTCAATACTCCGTCCGGATGTCCTGTTTCAGTTGTGCCTGTCCTGCGTGGTTTCCGTCCGGTGGTTGCGGACCGGTCCGCGGAGCATATCCCCGCAGCGGCTGCCCGGCAGCTCCATCCGGATTACTTCACCGCCCACGCCCAGCGTTTCCACTGTTTCGCCTGTTTTTTCCCGCACAAAGGGTTTCACCCTGACTTTGCGGATGCCCTCAGGGGTCATCAGTTCAAGGTCGTCCCCGGCAAAGAACCGGTTCTTCAGCACCAGCCGGGCCATTCCGTCCTCCCCGGCATCCTCAATCACGCGGGCCACATATTCCCGGGACTGCCAGAAGCCTTCCGCCTCCCCGGGCGTTTCCGGGTTCCCCTGCAGGAAGCCCGTATCGCTCAGCCGGTGGCTGGCGCACTGCAGCTCCTCCGCCAGTGCGGGCAGCGCCTGCGCAAAGCATTCCCGTCCCCGGGCCAGCAGGTCCAGCGCCCTGCGGTAGGCGCCGGTGACCACCGCCACATAGTATTCGGTCTTCATGCGGCCTTCGATCTTCAGGCTGGAAACCCCCGCCTCGCACAGGTCCGGCAGCAGGGGCAGCAGGCAGAGATCCCGGGCGGAGAACAGGTAGGTTCCCCGTTCATCCTCCGCCACCGGCATATATTCGCCCGGCCGCTTTTCTTCCACCACGGCATACTGCCAGCGGCAGGGCTGGGCACATTCTCCCCGGTTTCCGCTGCGGCCCGTCAGGTACGCGGACAGCATGCAGCGGCCGGAATAGGCCATGCAGCTGGCGCCGTGCACAAAGGTTTCCAGCTGGATGCTGTCCCCCAGGGCTTCATGCAGCGCGCGGATCCGGTCCAGGCTCATTTCCCGGGCCAGGATGACCCGTTCGCAGCCCATGTCCCGGTACAGCTCCGCCGCGGGCGCGTTGACGGTGTTCGCCTGCGTGCTGACGTGGACCGGCAGCTGCGGGACCTTCCGGCGCAGCAGGGAGATTGCTCCGGGGTCCGCCGCGATCACCGCGTCCACGCCCAGTTCGGCGGCCAGGTTAGCCGCCGCGATATATTCCTCCAGCTCATCGTCAAAGGGATAGCTGTTCATTGTCACATAGAACTTCTTTCCGGCCCCGTGGACAAGCGCCACCGCTTCCTGCAGCCGGTCCGGATCAAAGTTGCCGGCAAAGGCCCGGAGGCCGTACTTTTTCATGCCCCCGTAGACGGCGTCCGCCCCGAAGTGCAGGGCGGCGCGAAGGGCGTCCATGTTGCCGGCCGGTGCAAGCAGTTCCGGAATCCGCATTACCGGATCCCCCTGTCTTCGTCATACTTCTGCCAGTAAGGCGCATAGATTTCCACCGCGCGGCGGTGCTGGTCCAGCGTCTTGGAGAAATACAGCTCCCCGCTCTCCGGTTCCTTGGCGCAGAAGTACAGGTATTTTTCGTTGATCATGGTATCGTCCGGATACAGGGCGGCGCGGATGGCAGCCGCGGAAGGATTGCAGATCGGTCCCAGCGGCAGGCCCTTCACCTGGTAGGTGTTGTAGGGGCTGTTGACCTTCAGGTCCTTGTCGGACAGGGACATCTTCCGCACGCCGGTGATATAGTGGATCGTCACGTCGCTTTCCAGCTTCATGCCTTCCTTCAGGCGGTTGTGGAACACGGCACTGACCTTGGTAAAGTCGCCTTCCTTGGCTTCCTTTTCGATCAGGCTGGCCAGGGTCAGCACCTGGTCCATGGTCATGTTCAGTTCGTCCGCCCGCTCCTGGTTTTCCACCGTGAACACCGCTTCCGTCTGGCTCAGCAGCTTCCGGATGATCTCATCCTCGGTGGCGGTGATATAGAATTCATAGGTATTCGGGGACAGGTAGCCTTCCAGCACATACTTCCGCTGGTCCGCCTGCCCGGATTTCAGGATGTCATCGATATAGTAATACTCGCTGTAGGCCTTGCCGTCCTTGCAGGCGGCCAGGAGCTTGTCCGCGCTTTCCAGCACGCCGTTTTTGACCAGGCGGTTCGCGAAATCCTCGATCGTCTCGCCGGGGATCAAAGTAATGTTCCGGACAATGGGGTTGCCGTCGCCGGTGGTCAGCTTGTCGGCAATCTCCGTCATGGCCATGTCTTTGGTCAGGGTATAGGACCCCACCTGGATCTTCTGGCTCATGCCGGCAAAGTCGCAGTAGTACTTGAAGATGCTCTTGCTCCGGATCAGCCCGGCATTCTCCAGGTTGGTCGCCACCCGGTTCAGGCTGTCCCCGCTGCTGATCTGGAAGGAATACTCTGCCATGTCCGACTCATCCACAGGCGCAAGAAACTCACCGTACAGCTTGTTCCATACGGTCATTCCGATGCCGATCAGCAGCACGGCCACCGTCAGCCCCACCAGGATCGGCCGGAGAATATGCCACAGCCCGCTGTACCAGTACAGGCCGTATTCCCGCTCATCCCGGATGCTGCGGTAAGTGTAGTCCTTCTGTTTACTCAATGCTCAGCCCTCGATTCCCGGAACGGAGATCTCCAGATCCGCCGCTTCGGTCACGATCTTGAAAATATCGGCAAGCGCCTGCTGGAGCTGCATCTCAGACAGCAGATACCGGCTCACTTCCTGTTTGGAGAACAGGAGCGTAGAAATGCCGGAGAAGCGCTGCATATCCTCTTCGTTTGCGGTCGTTCCGCTCATGGCGGACATCTGAATGCTCATCTGCAGCTTCCGGTACTCCCGGATCAGCGCAGCGGTCGTCTCGTCCGACATGACAGTTTCCTTCAGCTCGTGATAGGTTTTGTACTCTTCACTGTCACGAATATCCTGTGCCAGCCGGTACGTGGATGAGTAATCCATGGTTTTTCCCCCTCTGGAATATTAAACGGCCAGGAGAATGCTCAGCTTCCCCTGACCGCTATTATATCCAATTTTGCCTTTCAGCGCAACGAATGCCCGTTTCCGGAAGATTACACATCCAGGATGATCGGCAGGATCATCGGGTTCCGTTTGATCTTGTCGAAGATGAACCGGTGCACCTCGTCCTTGATGGTATTCTTCAGGTCCGGCCAGTTGTCGCCTTCCAGGCTGTTCTTCGACAGGATATCCCGCACCAGCTCCTGGGTGGTATCGATGATGTCCTCGTTCTCCTTCACATAGATGAAGCCGCGGGACACGATATCCGGGCCGGAAACCAGCTTCTGCTCGTCCCGGTCGATGGCCAGCACAACGATCAGCAGGCCGTCCTGGCTCAGGTGCTTCCGGTCACGCAGCACGACGTTTCCGACGTCGCCCACGCCCAGGCCGTCCACCAGCACGCCGCCCACCGGCACCTGCTCGCCCAGGGCCAGCACGTCCTGGTTCATTTCAATGACCTGGCCCAGTTCGGGAATGACGATGTTCTGGCTGGGTACGCCCATGGATTCCGCCAGGATGGCATGCTGCCACATCATGCGGTATTCACCGTGGACGGGAATGAAGTACTTCGGCCGGATCAGCGCGTGGAGCAGCTTGATTTCCTCCTGGCAGGCGTGGCCGGAAACGTGGACTTCCGCCATCCTGCTGTAAATGACCTGCGCGCCGAGGCGGTACAGCTGGTTGATCACGCGGGAAATGAATTTTTCATTGCCCGGGATCGGGGTGGAGGAAATGATGACCATGTCACTCTGGCGGATCTGGAGTTTCCGGTGCTCCGCGTAGGCCATCCGGGTCAGGCCCGCCATGGGCTCGCCCTGGCTGCCTGTGGTCATGACCAGCACTTCGTTGTCCGGATAGTCATCCAGCACGTCCATGTCGATCAGCCAGCCCTCCGGGATCCGGAGTTCGCCGATGCTCATGGCCACGCGGCTGACGTTCACCATGCTGCGTCCGATGAAGCAGACCCGCCGTCCGTACCGGATGGCGTTGTCGATGATCATCTGCATACGGTGGATGTTGCTGGCGAACATGGCCACGATGACGCGGCCCGCCGCCTGGGCAAACAGGTTGTCAAAGGTCTCGCCGACCTTCAGCTCGCTCATGGTATAGCCCGAGCGCTCCACGTTGGTGGATTCGCACAGGAAGGCCAGCACGCCCTGCTCCCCGTAATGGGCAAAGGTCTGCAGGTCCGTGATCTGTCCGTCGATGGGGGTGTAGTCCACTTTAAAGTCGCCGCTGCAGATGACCGTGCCCGCGGGGCAGGTGATCGCGATGGCGCAGGCGCCGGCGATGGAGTGGCTCACATGGATGAACTGGCAGGTGAACTGGCCCAGCTGGACCACGTCCCGGGGCTGCACCACGTGCATGGGGATGCCTTCCACCCGGTATTCCTTCAGTTTCAGGTCCACCAGCGCCATGGTCAGTTTGGTTCCGTAAATATGTGCAGGCGCCTGCTTCAGAATATAAGGCGTGGCGCCGATATGGTCTTCGTGGCCGTGGGTAAACAGATATCCGCGGATATGATCTTTCTTCCCCATCAGGTAGGTGATGTCCGGGATGACCAGGTCAACGCCGAGCATATCTTCCTTGGGGAACACGCTGCCGCAGTCCACTACGATGATGTCGTCTTCATATTCAAAAACATACATGTTTTTGCCGATCTCGTCGACACCGCCGAGAGATACGATCCGCAGTCTGCCGGGTTCCTTTTCCTTGTCCTTCGTGCTCACAGAGAACCTCCTTTCGGCCATACGAATAGCCATAAGTATAGCGTTAATACGCATTGGGCGATCGTCGCCATGTCTTCTCAGACCTTATGAAGCTCGCACTTTGGCTAATTATACCACAGGTTTCCAAAATGTTCCACCCCTTGTCAACCAAAATATACAGGCCAATTGAAAATTTGTCCGTATAAAATTTGTATTTCTCGTTTTCTGTTTTGATTAACGGTCCGGGAAGGCAGGCGACGCCGCAAAAAAAGGACTGCCGTTTTCGGCAGTCCTTGGTGTGCTTTGGTCAGGCGTACAGGGGATATCCGGCCATCATGGCCTCCACCTGCTTCTTGATCTCCGGTACGGCGCTCTCGCCTTCCCGGAAGACCCTGGCAATCCAGCCGGCAACCTGCTTCATCTCCGCTTCCTTCAGGCCGCGGGATGTGGCAGCGGGTGTTCCGACCCGGATACCGCTGGTAACAAAGGGGCTGCGTGTTTCATTGGGCACCGTGTTCTTGTTCACGGTAATATTGGCTGCTTCCAGCAGGGCTTCCATCTGCTTGCCGGTCATTTCCGTGCCGCTGAAGTCCAGCAGCAGCAGATGGTTGTCGGTTCCGCCGGAAACCATGCGGATGCCTTCTTCGCTGAAGGTGCGTTCCATGGCCTTGGCGTTCAGGATGATCTGGTGCTGGTAGGTCCGGAAGTCTTCCTTCAGGGCTTCGCCGAAGCAGACGGCCTTGCCGGCGATCACATGCTCCAGGGGGCCGCCCTGGGTGCCGGGGAAGATGGCCTTGTCGATGGCCTTGGCATACTCTTCCCTGCACAGGATCATGCCGCCGCGGGGACCGCGGAGCGTCTTATGGGTCGTGGTGGTCACGAAATCGGCGAAGGGCACGGGGCTGGGATGCTCACCCGCGGCCACCAGGCCGGCGATGTGGGCCATATCCACCATCAGCAGGGCGCCGACTTCGTCAGCGATCTCCCGCAGGGTCTTGAAATCAATGACGCGGGGATAGGCGGACGCACCGGCAACGATCAGCTTGGGGCTGTTTTCCTTCGCCAGGCGGCGCACTTCGTCATAGTCGATCGTTTCCGTTTCGGAGGAAACGCCGTAGGGTACAAAATTGAAGTAGGAACCGGACATGTTCACGGGGCTGCCGTGGGTCAGGTGGCCGCCGTTGGACAGGCTCATGCCCATGACGGTATCGCCGGGCTTCAGCACGGCAAAATACACCGCCATGTTGGCCTGGGCGCCGCTGTGGGGCTGGACGTTGGCGTGTTCCGCACCGAACAGTTCGCAGGCGCGTTTGCGGGCCAGGTCCTCGACGATGTCCACATATTCGCATCCGCCGTAATAGCGTTTACCCGGATAACCTTCGGCATATTTGTTCGTCAGGCAGGTACCCATCGCAGCCATGACAGCGGGAGAAACGAAGTTCTCGCTGGCAATCAGCTCCACGTGGGTGCGCTGACGGTTCAGTTCAAGGCCGATAGCATCGGCTACCTCGGGATCAGCCTGACGGATCAGTTCCAGTTCCATACCAAATCATCCTTCCATGCGAAAATCACACCGACACAGTATAGCATATTTCCGTTTGCCCACAAGGAAGAAACAGAAAAAAAACCGCCTGCGCTCAAACCGGGCAGCCCTGCAGCACATCCTCGCAAGCGCTTACTGCTGCTTCCGTCAGGACCTGACAGGGTTCACACCGGAGGATCGCACAGGACCCGGTCCTCATCGCGCAAACGGCAAGACACAGTATACCTGTTTCAGTGCTGAAAAGCAAGCTTTCCAACGGGATACAATGGTTTTTTTCTCACTTTTTTGCCTTCTCCCGCAGAATTTGCCTTGACCCGGTATATGGCAGAAGCGTAAAATAGATATGTTGTTGATCGCTCGGCATAAGGGGGAAACGAAAGATGAATCTCGGCTTTGACCATGACAAATATACCAGGATGCAGTCCGAACGCATCATGCAGCGGATTGACGAATTCGGCGGAAAGCTCTACCTGGAGCTGGGCGGGAAACTGTTTGACGACTTCCACGCCAGCCGGGTGCTCCCCGGTTTCCAGCCGGACAGCAAGGTCCAGATGCTGCTGAAGATGAAGGACAAGGAAGAAATCCTGATCGCGGTCAACGCCAACGATATCGAGACCAGCAAGGTCCGGGGCGACCTGGGCATCACCTACGACCTGGACACCCTGCGGCTGATCGACGCCTTCCGGGGCATCGGCCTGTATGTGGGCTCCGTGGTCCTGACCCGCTGGGCCGGACAGCCCGCAGCCGTCGCCTTCGAACAGCGGCTGAACGCCCTGGGCATCCGCACCTACCGCCATTACCCCATTGAAGGCTACCCCACCAATATCGAGCACATTGTCAGCGACGACGGTTTCGGCCGGAACGACTACGTGGAAACCACCCGCCCCCTGGTGCTGGTGACCGCGCCCGGTCCCGGCAGCGGCAAGATGGCCACCTGCCTCAGCCAGCTGTACCAGGAAAACCGCCGGGGCATCAAGGCCGGCTACGCCAAGTTCGAAACCTTCCCCATCTGGAACCTGCCGCTGAAGCATCCGGTCAATGTCGCCTATGAAGCCGCTACCGCGGACCTGAGCGACGTGAACATGATCGACCCCTTCCACCTGGAAGCCTACGGTGAAACCACCGTTAACTATAACCGGGATATCGAGATCTTCCCGGTGCTCAACGCCCTGTTCGAGCATGTGTGGGGCAAATCCCCCTACAAGAGCCCGACCGACATGGGCGTCAACATGGCCGGCTACTGCATCACCGATGATGAAGCCTGCCGCCGGGCCGCGGAAATGGAAATTGTCCGCCGGTACTACGCCGCCCGCTGCTCCTTCCTGCAGGGCCATGCCGCAAAGGAGGAAGCCGAAAAGATCCTGCTGCTCATGAAGCAGCTGAACCTGAGCGACGATATCCGTCCCGTGATGGCGGCCGCCCGTGCCCGGGCTGAGGCCACCGGCCATCCGGCCCTGGCCATCGAGCTGCCCAACGGCGAGATCGTCACCGGCAAGACCACGGACCTGCTGGGGCCCTCCGCCGCCGTGATCCTGAACGCGCTGAAGAAGCTGGCGCGGATCCCGAAGAAGGCCCACCTGATTTCTCCGGAGGTTGTCGAGCCCGTACAGGAACTGAAGTGCAAGTACCTGGGCAACCACAATCCCCGCCTGCACTCCGACGAAGTGCTCGTCGCCCTGTCCGTTTCCGCGGCCACCAACTACAACGCCGCCCGGGCGCTGAGCAAGCTGCCGAAGCTGAAGAACTGCGAGGTTCATTCCACGGTCATCCTGCCCGCGGTGGACGACAACACCTTCCGCCGGCTGGGCGTCAACCTGACCTGCGATCCGGGATACCAGACACATAAGCTTTATCACAAATAATGCAGGGCATTATTTGCGATAAAGCAATTAACAATTAATAATTAACAATTAACAATTATTTTGAATGGAACAGACAATCCCTTGATATAAAAACCCCTTCTCCCATTGAGACCTTGGGAGAAGGGGTTTTCGTTATGTGTTGTTTTTACTTCATGTTTTTGATCATCGGAATGCTCTTCATGGATCTCCAGAGCAGGAGACCCAGCACGCCGCAGGAAAGCACCTCTCCGGCGCCGATGGTCAGTACCAGGAACCACCAGGCGTCCGGCACGGCGTATACCTTGATCAGGATAACCGGGATGA
>JAFZOG010000059.1 GCA_017550745.1 Clostridia bacterium
ATGGGGAGATTGCTCCCTTTCGGCTGATCTCACCGCCGATGAGATACCCGCCACAGGCGGTCATCGGCGGTTCGTCCTGCGGCAAGGGATTTCATCCCTTGCATCCCAATAGGCGAAATAGCTTCGTTGAGTAAAACAAAGTACATACGCCAGTCGATTTGGGGTTACGGAAGTGAGTGGCTTCTGGTCCAAGAAAGCCGGGAAAATCTTCAGGGGAAAGCTCGCTTTCCCCTGGAGATTATTCCCTGGCTTTCACCGGACGCTTTGCGTCCGGTCAGGCGGCTTTCAGCCGCCGGACCAGAAGCACAACGTCGAAAGTTTGTTATGCTCTCTCAAGTATCAGCGGTAACATACTCAGCTCATTCTCACAGGTTATTTCCGCTGTCGGAGTCCAGAGGACGAAGTCCTTTGGTGCAGGTGCACGAGGGCCGCAGAGGCCCTCGCCCCGTCGTTTCGTTGGTGATTTTAAGTGCCCAACAAACATCTTCCAAACAGTTTCCTTTTACTGAAAATCCCCGCCCCGAACGGGGCGGGGAAGAACGATGGCATTGCTTACCAGCTTACAGGGCTGCTTATTCCGTCTTGAAGCGGCCGTCGGTGGCAGCTTCGCCGAGGGCGTTGATGACGTCTTCCACGTTCTGGGTGGTTTCCACCACAGCCTTGGCGAAGTCATAGCCGTCCCACACGGCGTCCAGGGTCAGGCCGAACTGGGCGGCAGCTTCGGGCTGCTGGGCGTTGTCGATGACCAGGAACTGATAGGAACCGGTATCGTCAGCCAGCTCCACGCACTCGGGGGACAGGGCGAATTCCAGGAACAGCTTGGCGGCGTTCATGTGCTTGGCGCCCTTGAAGATGGCCACGGGGCCGATTTCGCAGGCAGTGCCGTCAGCGGGGATCACCAGGCCCACATTGTCGTAGCCGTTGTCCAGGATCTGGGTAATGCCGTCATGCAGGAAGCCGATGCCGATGACGCACTGGCCGGTGCCAACGTTCTTGCTGGGGCCGGAGCCGGACTTGGTGTACTGCTGCACGTTCTTGTCCAGGGCCACCAGATAAGCAATGCCTTCGTCATGGCCCTTCATCTGGAGCATCAGGTTCGCGGCCAGCTTGGGGGTGCCGGCGGTGTTGTAGTTGGAGAACCAGATCAGGTTCTTGTACTCTTCCTTGAGCAGGTCGTCCCAGGTCTGGGGCACATCCAGCTTCAGCCGGGCCAGCTCGTCCTTGTTGACCATGAAGCCCAGGATGCCGGTGTAGATGCCGTACCAGTAGCCGTTGGGATCCTTGTACAGGTCGCTGAGCAGGTGGGAAGCGTTGGCGGGCACATAGCTGTTGTCCAGGAAGCCCTTGGCGGCCAGCGCGTCATAGGGATTGTTGGTGCCGCCGAACCACACGTCGGCGGAAGGATTGCCGTTTTCTTCCTCGATCTTGGTGGGCACTTCGCCGGTGGACAGGCGCTGGAACTGGGTCTTGATGCCATAGAGCTTTTCAAACGCCTGGCACGCGGCGGCCAGATAAGGCTCTTCGCAGGAGCCGTACACCACCAGTTCGCCATCGGCCTGGGCTGCCTTTACCAGCTCAGGGTCAGCGCCCACGCGGTCCTCGGCGGACGCGAAGGACACGCAGCCCAGCGTCAGCATGGCGGCCAGCAGGAATGCCAAAAATTTCTTCATGTTGAAAGCCTCCTCGCAGAAAAATATTTAAATTTGACGGTGTCCGTCTTCATCGCTCATTATAGCCGACGAAAGGCTTCCTGTCAAGAAAAAGTTTCCACTTTTGCCGCATAAATCAGCCAGATTGCACAAATATTCTCATATTGTTCATGGAAAACGGGACAAAATCAGCTTGACAAACAGCCCTTCCCGCGGTATGCTAATAAAGGATATGAGCGAGTAGATTTCTATAGCCAAAAACCCCGGGAAAGCATGAAGGGGCCGCAGCCCCTTCATCAACAATCCGCAGGCGGCGGCGTGTACGTCGCCCAGGAGCAACCGCAGGTTGCTTCCTATATCAATTTCTGGCCGTATAATGAGCGTTTCCGAAGGAAATGCCATTTTACAAGAAATTGATGTTCCGAATGAAAGCGGGATGAAATTCCGATTTCATTCGACTATGCTCCAATCGCCGGAGGAAACCGGCGAAATATATATTGATGGAGGGAATCCCATATGAAAAAGATCCTGGCTCTTGCGCTGGTGCTGATGATGGCGCTCGGCTGCGCCGCGTTCGCTCACGCCGAGGGTGAAATCACCCTGGATGTGATCATCTGCGAATACGGCAACAATACCCGCGACTGGTTCCTGGGCACCGGCATGAACGGCACCAGTTTCGTGGAGCTGTTCCAGGCCGCCAACCCGGACATCAAGCTGAACCTGGAAGTCGTTTCCTGGAGCGACGTGCATAAGGAAGTGTCCACCCGCATTTCCAACGGCAGCGCCCCCGACATCCTGAACATCGACACCTTCTCCGAGTTCCAGGCGGACGGCCTGCTGCTTCCCGTGAAGGACTACTGCCCGGATGACCTGTTTGCGGACTTCTTCCCCGCCTTCATCCAGGAATCCATCATCGACGGCACCGTGTGGGCCGTGCCGGACCTGGCCTCCGCCCGCGCGCTGTACTACAACAAGACCATCTTTGACGAGGTCGGCATCGAAGTGCCCACCACCTGGGGCGAGCTGAAGGACGCCTGCCAGGCCATCAAGGACTTCTACGCCGGTGAAGTGTACGGCATCGGCCTGGATCTGACCGAGGATGAAGGCCAGGCGACCTTCGCCTACTTCGCCTGGGGCAACAACGGCGGCTTCACCGATGAAACCGGCGCTTGGGCCCTGAACAGCGACAAGAACGTGGAAGCCATGGAATTTGTGATGGATCTGATCAACAGCGGCTACGCCAATCCCAGCCCCTCCACCCAGACCCGCTATGAGCTGCAGGATCTGTTCGGAGCCGGCAAGCTGGCCATGGTGATCGCCCCGAACCAGCTGCCCCAGTACCTGGCTGAAAAAGGCTTCACTGTGGACTTCGTGACCGCCGACATCCCCCATAACGAAGGCGCTACCGGCTCCTCCGTGGGCGTCATGGACCGCGTGATGGCCTTCAAGGACGATTCCGCTCCCGACCAGGCCGCGCGCAACGAAGCCATCGGCCGCTTCCTCAAGTTCTTCTATGATCCCGCCAATTACGTAGGCTGGGTTTCCATGGAAACCTTCCTGCCCGCCGTCAACTCCGCTGTCGGCGCCCTGGTGGAATCCGATCCCAGCTTTGAAGCGTGGCTGAACGTGCTGGCCAACTGCCGCTTCTATCCCGCCGCCAACGCCCAGTGGGCCGACGTCCGCAACGGCGTTGTGGTGGACGTGGAGCAGCGCGCCCTGACCGGCGAGGAAGTGCGTCCCCTGCTGGATGCGCTCCAGACCAAGATCACCGGGAAATAAGTCCCATTTGCGGGGGCCTGGACTGCCAGGCCCCCGTTTTCCCTGCCGCACGGCGCTTTTCCGTTTCCGTGCGGTATCTTTTTTCAAAGGATAGACAACTGTGGAGGCTTCAGAAGGGAAGGATGGCAAATGAACCAGATTCTTGTACGGCATAAGTGGGAGCCTTATCTGTGGCTGCTGCCGAGTATCCTGCTGATGGGGATTTTCGTGGTGTACCCCATCTGCATCGTGTTCAAGCTGTCCTTCAGCGAAATCTCCCGGTCAGGCGTGGTGGGCTCCTTCAACGGCCTGGACAACTACATCACCGCCGTCACCGCGCCAGAGTTCGGCAGCGTGATGCTGAACACGCTGGTCTGGGTCGTTTCCGTGGTGGGCATTTCCACGCTGCTGGGCTTCATCGTGGCGCTGGTGCTGAACGCGGAATTCGTGGGCAGGAAGATCGCCCGCTCCATCGTGGTGTTTCCCTGGGCCACCACGCTGGTGGTGCAGGCGTCGGTGTGGAAGTACATCATCAATTATGAGTACGGCGCGCTGAACAATACGCTGCTGAACCTGGGGGCCATCAGCCAGTCGGTCAACTGGCGCTCCACCTACGTGATCGACTTCGTCTGGGAATGCGGCATCGGCATTTTCGTCACCATCCCCTTCGTCACCTTCTGCGTGCTGGCGGGCCTGCAGTCCATCGACGTGAGCTATTACGAAGCCGCCACGGTGGACGGCGCGGATTTTTGGAAAAAGCTGCGCAACATCACCATCCCGCTGGTACGGCCCTCGCTGACGGTGAGCACGGTGCTGAACATCATCTACGTGTTCAACTCCTTCCCCATCATCTACACCATCACCCGCGGCGCGCCGGCCCATAAGACCGACACGCTGATCACCTACCTGTATATGCTGGCCTTCTCCGAGCAGCGCAAGGGCCCGGCCACGGCGCTTTCCGTGGTGGGGTTCGTGATCCTGTGCTTCTGCGCCGGGATCTATATGATCGCTACTATGCGGAAGGAGGGGGACGAGTGATGGTCAGGAAACGCAATTTGCGGGCGCTGATCGCCGCCGCCCTTCTGGCCGCCCTGTCCGTGCTGCTGCTTTCCCTGCCTGTGTACCACTTCGAAGCGAACGTGTACACCAAGCGCAGCGGCAACACCTTCGTAGGCGACGAGCGCTACCAGGCCGTGCGGGCGGAGATCGACGCGCTGGTGGCGGATTATACCGCCCGGGGCATCGAAACGGATGTGTCGGAGGAGGTCATCGAGCGGGTGAATTCCAAGGGAGAAACCACCTCCCTGGTGGTGTTCACCGTAAAAAAGGAAATCCGCTGCTCCGGCTGGGATTTCCTGAAAACGGGCTTTCCCTCCGCCTGGCTGCTCAAGGCGATGCTGGGGCTGGAGGCCGCGGCTCTTCTGCTGGCCCTGGCCGGATGCGCAGGCAGGATGGACGTATTCTGGCGCGACCTGAAACGCGGCGCGAAGCTGCTGCGCACGGGCGGCGCGGTGCTGGCCCTGGCCGCCGCGCTCCTGTCGGTGGTCTTCATCCTGTACACCAATGTGGTCATCAACCGGCAAATCAGCCTGTACGCCGCAAATGTGGCCCCTTCCCCGGGGGAAAAAACGCTGGCGGCGGCGGACGCGCTGATCTACCAAGGCGCGGGCGGCGCGGATACCGCCACGCTGCTCAAAAGCACCGCCTCCAACGTGATCTGGACCTGGTGGCTGCAATTGCCCGTGCTGCTGGGGCTGACCCTGTGCCTGGCACTGGTCCGCGCCGGGCGGGTGGATAAGGCGCTGCAGCGCGGCCTTCTGTACGCCTTTGTGGTCGTGCTGTGCGTGGTCACGCTCTATCCCTTTGCGGTCATGTTCACCAGCGCTTTCCGCACCGACGCCGAGGCGACGGACATCAATTTCCAGTACATGTTCCCCGTCCGCTGGATATGGGAAAACCTGAACCATATCCTCTCCCGCGGAGTGCTGCGCTATCTGCTCAACTCGCTGATCCTCTCCACCGGGGCCACCTGCCTGGCGCTTGTGTGCGGCATTCCTGCGGCTTACGCCATGGCGCGGATGCGGTTCAAGGGCCGCAAGCTGTTCATGGGCTTCGTCATCATGAGCCAGATGTTCTCCCCGGTGGTGCTGCTGGTGGGCATTTCCAGGCTGATGATCAACCTGAATATGAACGACACCCTGCCGGGCCTGGTCTTTATCAACGCCGCCTTCAACCAGGCCTTCGCCATCTGGCTGCTGCGCGGCACCTTCGTATCCATTTCCCCCGAAATGGAGCAGGCCGCCTGTATCGACGGGTGCAATTCCGTTTCGGCTTTGATCCGGGTGCTTCTGCCCATGGCCGCGCCGGGCATCGTGACCACGCTGATCTTCGTGTTCATCAATTCCTGGAACGAATACACCATCTCCACGGTGCTCATCAATTCCGACATGAACCGCCCCATCACCGTGGGCCTGACCCAGTTCGCCGCCTTTTCCATGATCCAGTGGAACTATCTGTTCATGTCCTCCCTGCTGGCCACCATCCCCGTGGTCATCCTGTTCATGCTCATCGAAAAGCACCTGGTCTCCGGCCTCACCTCCGGCGGCGTCAAGGGATAATGATGGGAAATTGTCCGTCCAGCCGGGCCGCGAACAGCGGGCACGGCTGGCATCATGGTATAGCCTCCCCCTTCCGCGGCAGCGGCGGGGGCTTTTTGCGTGTCCGCGGGAAGAAAAAAAGAGTAGCAAAAAGCAGTGCGGTATGGTATACTAATCCCCGGCGGTTTTCCGCACAATCAAGTAAAGGACGGCACCTTGCAAAAAGATGTCCAAGCGCATATCCAAACAAACCAGAAGCATATTCCTCAACCTTTTGATCGTAGCGGTCACGCTGGGGGCCGTGCTGTTCATCAGCGCCCAGGGCGGCGATATCAACGACGCGTGGGAAGCGCTTCGTTCCGCTGACCCGTTCTGGGTGCTGATGGCCGTGGTTTCCTGGGGCGTGTTCATGTTTTTTGAGGGGTCGGTGCTCCACGTCTTTTTCAGGCAGCAGAAGGTAAAAATCAAGCTGGGCCTGTCCCTGCTGGTGGGCATGATCGGCAGCTTTTATTCCGCCGTCACCCCGGCGGCCACGGGAGGCCAGCCGATGCAGGTCTTGGCGCTTCGCAAGCGGGGGTATTCGGCGGGGCTCGCCTCCTCCGGGCTGGCGGTCAAGTTTTTTACGTTCCAGACCGCGCTGCTGTCCCTCGGCGCGCTGCTGTGGATCTTCCATGCGCAGCCGCTGGAACACTGCCCCCAGGAAGCCGTTTGGGTGACGGCGGCAGGCTTTTTTATCAACGGCCTGTCCGTAGCGGCGGTGATCCTGCTGGCCATCAACAAAAACATCGTCCGGGGCGTGATCGCTTTTTTCATCAATGCGGGCCACGCCCTGCATTTGGTAAAGAACAAGGAAAAACTGGCCGCCCGGGCGGAAAAAGCCATCGAGGATTTCCACGGCTCCGTGGACATGCTCAGGCACCACCCTATCCGCCTGTTCCACCTGTACCTGCTTTCCTGCCTGCAAGTGCTGGGGCTGCTCAGCATTTCCTACTGCGTTTACCGGGCGCTGGGGATGAACGAATACTCCTATCTGGATATCCTGACGCTGCAGTTCCTCCTGTTCATCGCCGCGTCGTTCACGCCCCTGCCCGGCTCCTCCGGGGCGCAGGAGGGCGGCTTTTATGTGTTTTTCCAGCATGTGTTCCCGGCGGATAAGCTGGTGGGCGCGCTGCTGCTGTGGCGGTTCTTCACGTATTACTTCACCATGATCGTCTGTTTCGGCGCGGTGCTGTATGACAGCGGATGGAGCATCCGCCACGCGGGGAAGCGGCCCAAAGAAGGAGGGGAAACGGATCCCCGGGAGGAAGGGGACAGCGCCGGCTGACCGCCTGATTACGCTAAAAAACGCGCCCCGGCGGTAGAATGCCGGCGCGCGTTTTGATGGTTTCTTGGTACTCACGCTGCGCGGATATGCAGCCACTGATCCCCCCGGAAACGCAGCCGCAGCGCGACGCTTCGGTAAGCCCACTCGCACACCAGCGCGATCCAGACCCCCGGCACGCCCAAGCCCAGCACAATGGTCAGCGTATAGCCCAAAATGCAGCGGCCCAGCAGCAGGGCGGATACCGACACCGCGCCGGAGTACACGCTGTCCCCTGCCGTGCGCAGCACCATGGAGGGGATGTTCCCGTCGCACCAGAGCAGCGGCATCAAAAAGACCGCAATGCGCAGGCAGGTATAGATGATGGCGGTCCCCTGCTCCGTGGCATGGTACAGGCGGAGCAGCAGCGGGGTCAGCGGATACAGGAGCAGCACCGTGATCAGCAGCACGAACCGGCCCACCTTGACCAGGTTGCGGCAGTACTGCCTTGTCAGGTCGTAGCGCTTTGCCCCGTAGCACTGGCCGCAGACCGTGCTGGCCAGGGCGGTCAAGGCGTTGGCGGAGGTGCAGTACAGGTTCAGCATGGAATTGGACACGGCGTGGGCGGCCAGATCGGTGGTGGTGAGCCTTGCCAGATAGACCTGCACCAGCAGCATCCCCCCCTGGGTCAGCAGCGCTTCCACCGTCAGCGGCATCCCCAGGGACATGATCTCCTTCGTCACCGCGGGGGTGAAACGGAAAAAGAGTTTTAACCGGATGTGATAGGGCGTGTGCCTGATCAGCCAGAACACCGCCAGCAGCATCCCCAGGGTGCGCGCCACGATGTAGGACATCCCGGAACCTGCCACCCCCATGGACAGGCCGTTGATAAACAGCAGGCTCAGCAGCAGGTGCGACAGGTTGATCACCACAGTCAGAAACAGGCTGGAGCGGGTGTCGCCCAGGCTGCGGAAGATATTGAAAATCACGTTGAACACCGAAAACGGAATGAAGGAAATGGCCATCATGCGCATGTATTTGACCGCATACTCAATGAGCAGCGGCTCAACATGCGGATAGATGGCCCGCACCAGCGCATCGGCGGACAGGAACAGCGCCGCGCTCAGCCCCAGGGACACCGTGCAGCACAGCCCAACAGCCTCGCCGATGACCCGGCGGATCTCCTGCTCGTCCCCCCGGCCCTTGGCCCGGGACACCACGATGGCCCCGCCCGTCGCCAGCGACATGAACACCAGCGACGCCAGGCTGTTCACCGTGCCCACCATCGAAACGGCGGCAATCGCCGCTTCCCCCACGGACGACACCAGCGCCGTGGACAAAAGGCTGATAAAGCAGATAAAAAACTGATCCAGCGTGAGGGTGATAAACATCTTCTTCAGCTGGGAATAAGTGAATTGGCCGGTGGTCAGCAGACCGTCCAGGCGCTTTCGCAGTCTTTCCATGGATTCCTCCGAAGCGAACGGTGAACAAACTTGCGTTTTCCCATTGATTATAATACCGGCGCGGGAAATAGTAAAGGGATTTTATTGTACAGGAGGAGGCACAGGAGCATGGCAAAAACAAAGGAAGCTGTTTATCTTGGCGTGAAGGACTGGGGAGCGGAGGGAACGGACATCGGCCACGCGGCCGCCTTCCGTTACCGTTTTCTGGTGAACGGGATGGAGGAATGCTTCCGGATCGGGCAGGACCCGCCGGGCTTTCCGCTGCAAAACGCTCTGAAGGTGGGCGCTCCCTACGAAATCATTGCGGAGGAAGGCATGCTGCGCTCCGCCCGGGAGCTTGCTTCCCCCGCGGTTTCCCCGTATCATCCGCCGGTATCCGGCGTTCCCGGCCTGCGGACGGTGAAAAACTTCCTCCTGACCGCTCTGGAGCCGGTAGGCACCACGCTGTATGTTTTTGGCGGCGGCTGGGACTGGCAGGACACGGGAACGTCCCTTCAGGCGCGTTCCCTGGGCGTGTCGGCGGACTGGGTGCGGTTTTTCCAAAACCAGGACGCGGGCTATACCTACAAAGACCGGGACAATCAAGAAGAAAACCGTGATCCCGTCCACAGCTATTATCCCTTCGGCGGGTTCAACCAGTATTCCTACGCTGGGCTGGACTGCTCGGGCTACGTGGGCTGGGCGGTGTATAACACGCTGAACCGGGAAAGCGGAAAAGCAGGCTGCGTGGGCGGGGCGAACCGCATGGCGAAGCGCTTTGCGCAAGAGGGCCTGGGCGCTTGGACCCGGGATGAAAACCTGGCTGCGGCGCTGCGGCCGGGCGACATCGTGAGCATGGAAGGGCACGTGTGGATTTCCCTTGGCGCCTGCGGCGACGGAAGCGCCGTGATCCTCCATTCCACCCCCTCCCTCAGCCGTCAGGGCCAGCCCGGCGGCGGCGTGCAGATCGGCGCGGTGGGAGAGGATACGGACTGCGAAGCGTACCGTTTGGCTGACCGGTATATGACCGCCTGCTTCCCCGCCTGGCACGCGCGGTATGAAACCGCGCTGAAAAGCCCCGCGCTCTACTTCGCGCTGAAGCTGGAGGAAAACGGGCGGTTTTCCTGGGGGCCCGATGCGGTGCCCGATCCGGACGGCATCGGGAATATGACCCCTGCCCAGGCGCTGGCGCTGCTGTTTCATCAAGCCTGACGCGCAGGGATCCCCAACCATCAGAAAAACGATAAGGGTGAAAAGATCAAATGCGGATACTTTGGAATGACGGATGGAAATTTGTCAAGCTGCCGCTGGGAAGCGATTACGCGCGCATGAAACAATCCCGCCCGGAGCCGGTCGTCCTGCCCCACGACTGGCTGATCGCCCAAACGGATGACCTGTACGAATCCGGGGACGGCTGGTATGTAAAAACCTTTCCAAAGCCCGAAGGAAAAATCGTACTGCTGGACTTTGATGGGGTATACATGGACGCCGACGTGCTGCTGAACGGGGAGGTCATTTGCACCCACCGCTACGGCTATACGCCCTTTTTTGCGGATTTGACGGGCAGGCTGGCGGACGGCGAGAACGAAATCGCCGTGCATATCTGCCACCGGAGCCCCAATTCCCGGTGGTACTCCGGCGCGGGCATTTTTCGGGATGTGAACCTGCTGCTGCTCCCCCGCCGCCATATGGCGCCGGACGGGTTCCAGGTCAACACGGCGTATGAGGACGGCCAATGGCATTTGGCTGTGGAAGCGGAAATCATCGGGCCGGGAGATGCCATGCCCGAATGCCTGCTGACGGATCAGGAAGGCAAAGCGGTTGCGGAAGGCAACATGGCGGGCGGCGCGATCGCGTGGACCTTTACTGAGGTCACCCCCTGGTGTATTGCCCAGCCGTATCTGTACACGCTGAAGCTGACCCTGGGCCAGCAGGAGGAGGAAATCGCCGTTGGCTTCCGGCAGACGGAATTTACGCCGGACAGGGGCTTTTTCCTCAACGGGGAAAGCGTGAAGCTGAAAGGCGTCTGCCTGCACCATGACCTGGGCCTGCTGGGCGCGGCGTTTCATGAAAAAGCGGCGGAGCGGCAATTGCGGGTCATGCGGGCAATGGGCGCCAACGCCGTCCGCACCAGCCACAATCCCCCTGCCCGGCAGCTGCTCGACCTGTGCGACCGGATGGGGTTTTTGGTGATGGATGAGCTCTACGATATGTGGGAGCTGTCCAAAACGCCCTATGACAACGCCCGCTTCTTTCCGGACACCTATCCCCAGGACGTGGCCGCCTGGGTGCGGCGCGACCGGTGCCATCCCTGCGTGATCCTGTGGAGCATCGGCAACGAGATTTATGACATGCAGGCCTCCGAGCGCGGCCAGTACTGGACTAAGACGCTGATGGATGAGGTGCGCAGGCATGACGCGCGCCACGCGCCCGTCACCTTCGCCAGCAATTACATGCCCTGGGAAGGCGCGCAGAAGTGCGCCGACATCGTGAAGCTGCCGGGCTATAACTATGCAGAACGGTATTACAAAGCGCACCACCACCAGCATCCCGACTGGGTGATCTTCGGCAGCGAGACCGGCTCCCTCCTGGCCAGCCGGGGCATCTACCATTTTCCGATGAAAGAAACCGTCCTCTCTGAAGAGGATCTGCAGTGCTCCGCCCTGCTCAATACCAACACCAGCTGGGGCGCCCACGACCTGCGCGTGATGCTGACGGAGGACGCCAACACCCCCTATTCCCTGGGCCAGTTCATCTGGGCGGGCATCGACTACATCGGTGAGCCCACCCCCTATCAGACCCGCTGCTGCTATTTCGGCCAGACCGACACCGCCTGCTTCTCCAAGGACGCCTATTACTTCTATCAGGCCATGTGGACACAAGCGCCGATGATCCATATCGGCGTTTTCTGGGACTGGAACGAAGGCCAGCTGATCGACGTGCCTGTGATGACCAACGGCGCGGAGGCAGAGCTGTTCCTGAACGGAAAACCCCTGGGGCGGAAGAAAGTGAATCTTCACGACGCGGAAGGGAGCCTGCCCGTCTGGCAGGTGCCTTACCAAAGCGGCGAGCTGAAAGCAGTATCCTATGACGAAAGCGGAAAGCCCGTATGCGAAGCTGTCCGGCGCTCCTTCGGCGAAGCAAAGAAGATCGTCCTCTCCGCCGAACGGACGGCCCTTCAGGCCCATTGCGGGGATATCGCGTTCATCACCGTCAGCGTGGAGGACGAAAACGGGCATCCCGTGGAAAACGCGGTGAACCGGATCCATGCGGAGGTGACCGGCGCGGGCGTGCTGCTGGGCATGGACAACGGCGACAGCGCCGACACGGACGGCTATCAGACGGCCAGCCGCCGCTTGTTCTCCGGCAAGCTGCTGATCATGGCGGGCGTACAGGAGGCGGGCAAAATCCGCGTGAAGGTGACGGGGAAAGGATTGGAGCCGGCTGAGATTGCTTTCAACGCAATTGAAACCAGCGTAAAAGAAAAGCGCCTGTTCCCCGATCTCTGTCAGGAAACAGACACAGAAGAAACTATATTCATCCGCCGCATTGATCTAAAACCGCTTTCAGAAACGTCCCTGACCCCCGGCCATCCCACCGTGACCTTCCGGGTGTCCGTACATCCCGAAAACGCGAAGAATCAGGACATCCGCTTCCGCGCCACCAACGCCCAGGGAGTGGACATGCCCTGCGTAAAGGTAGCGCGGGACGGGGAGACTGTCACCGTCACCGCCCTGGGGGACGGGCAGGTATACCTCCGCGCCGCCGCGAACAACGGTTTCCCCCACGCCCGCGTGCTGTCGGTGATGGAGGTCAGCGCTTCCGGCTTCGGGCCCATGGGCCTGGATCCTTATGCGTTTATATACGGCTCCCTGTGCGACCTGCGGGAGGGCGACGTGGGCGTGGGCAACGACCGGGGCATCGCCTTCGCGCGGGAAAGCGAAAGCGCGGTGGGCTTCTCCAACGTGGACTTCGGCCCGGCGGGGTCGGACGAGATCACCCTCCCCATCTTCGCTTTAAACGGTGATTTGTACCGTATCAAGCTCTGGGACGGCATGCCGGGCCGGGGCGGACGGTTCATCTGCGAGCTGCCCTACCAAAAGCCCAGTATCTGGAACACCTACCAGAAGGAAACCTGGCGCTTGCCGGAGGTCCTGACGGGCGTGCACACCCTGGCCTTCTCCCTGGACAGCAAGGTGCATTTGCAGGGCTTTTCCTTTGCCCGGCAGAGCCGCGCCCTGCGCTTCAACCGCGCCGTGGACTGCGACGAGCTGTACGGCGACAGCTTCAAAAAGGACGGCGACGCTGTCCGGAAGATCGGCAACAACGTGACGCTGTCCTTCCATCATATGCTGTTTGACAAGGCCGGTACGATGCGCCTGACCCTGGACGGCGCGACGGAATTGGACGTGAACACCGTGTCCCTCCGCGTGACCAATGCGCAGGGGGAAGCCAGCGTGTCCACCTGCGGGTTCAGGCGTTCGGCAAGGGGCGAACAGACCTTCCCTGTCACCGTGCCCCAGGGCCTGTGCACCGTTTCCTTCGTATTTCTTCCCGGCAGCAGCTTTGACTTCTACGGGTTCAGGTTCATGCCTGGGGATGCATCCTGAAAATGCTCACCCGCACGCCGCCGGGAATGCCCTCCACAGTATCCCGAAGCGCGGCGGTCTCCCAGTCCTTAAGCAACGGGCTGTCGGTGACGATCATGGGATGGAATTCCCCGCCCCAGTTTCCTTCGTTTTCAATGAAAATCCGGCAGGCGCGGCCCGCTTTGTCCGTCCCCTCCAGCATGTACCGGGCGGACAGGGCGGGCACGCCGCCTTTTGGGATCTTCTGGGTGTCCACCCCGGGGCCGATGATCTTTCCGGTGAAATACGGCCCCGACGCTTCCCCGCCAAAGGGGATCATCACGATGTCCCGCGTGTGCCCTTCCACGGTGATGGCGGGGTCACAGACTACCTTGATGGTCAGAATCAGTTCTTCCTGCATACAGCTTCCTCCTCATTGATCATTCATTTTCAGGATCAGTTTTTCCACGTGCTGCCGGGCGAAGTTGGCCTGGGCCTGCGCCTGGGCCTGGGATTCCGCGGCGTCGCCCATGAGCAGCTGGAACTGGCTGACCTTGAGGCCAAGCGCTTCCTGCATGTCCTGGTCGCTGCCCCGGGGCGACACCAGGTAATAGCACAGCAGGGAATCCTTCTGCCCGATGCGGTGCGCCCGGTCCTCCGCCTGGGAATGCACGGCGGGGCTCCAGTCCAGCTCGCCGAACACCACGCAGGTGGCCCGCTGCAGATTCAGCCCGCTGGCTGCCCGGAGGGAGATCACGCACAGATCGGTTTTCCCCAGCATGAACCTGTCCACCGCCTCCTCCTTCTGCGCGGCGGATTCCCGGCCCGTGATGAACGCGGGCTTTTCTTGTTTCAATTCCTTCTTGTACATGTCCATCACCGCGTGATGGTGGGCGAACAAAAGCACCTTTTCCCCCGCGTTCACCAGCGCTTTGACAAACTGGCACACATAAGGCGCTTTCGCCAGGCCCGTCGCCTGCCGGGCTTCCTGAGAAATCTGATCCTCCAGCAGCGCCCGGGCGGAAGCGGACAGCGCCTGGTCTTGCCGCCAGCGGTACAGCTTTTCCCACACCGGGGCCATGAGCCGCACGTACAGCGCGTCATCCGCGTCGATTTCCTGCACCAGCCGGCGCTTTTCCGGCAGCTCAGGCAATACTTCCTGCTTGGTTCGGCGCAGCATCAGCCCTTCCCGGCGCAGATGGCTGCCCAACAGCTCCGGCTTGCTGACGATGCGGTTGCCGTAACCCGCGCACCATTCCCGGGTGAAGGTCTCCCAATCTCCCAGGAAATGGTAATCCAGGATGTTGATCACATTCCAGATCTCGCTGCCGTAATTGTAAATGGGCGTGCCGGACAGGCCCATCACCCGCTGGCAGCTTTCGGACAGCAGGCTGGCAGCGCTGTATTTTTCCGTGCCGGTGCGGCGGAGCTCCTGCACCTCGTCGAAGATCACGGTATGGAAATTCATATCCGGCAGCGCTTTTTTCCAGCCGCGCAGCAGCAGATAATGCAGGATATATACCTCCGCTTCGGGCAGGGGGTATGGCGTAAGCCCCTTGATGATGTGAACGCGGGGCTCCCGGCCGTTCACCCGCAGGAAGCGTTTCGTTTCCGCCAGCCAGTTCCGGGCCAGATGGGGCGGCGGCACAATGAGCAGGGGGAAGATGCCCTCCATGGCGGCGCAGGCCAGGGCCTGCACCGTTTTGCCCAGGCCCATTTCGTCTGCCAGCAGGGCCCTGGGCGTCAGCAGCAGCCAGTTCAGGCCCTGCTGCTGAAAGGGGCGCAGCTCCCCGCTGAACACCGCCGGAGAGGGCTGGGGGGCCATGGCCAGGATCTTTGCCTTTTCCCGCTCCCGGTAATAGTCCCGCGCCTGGTTCAGCGCCTCCCGCCACCGGGCCTTGTCCCGCTCCGCCACCTGCAGCGGATAGCGCAGCATCAGCCAGTTCACGTCCCCGATGATGCGCCGGTGCGCGGTGAACCGGGCCTCGCCGCGTTTCGCGTCGCTGCCGGGGAACAGGCGCTTGGCCAATTCCGTAACGGCGGGGTCTCCCTTGATGGTCCAGCATTTCCGCCGGGTGTTATAGGAGAGGGTGCCGTAATAATACGAAGCGGGCTCACCCTCCCGCAGGAAGGGCGGCACGTCCTCATTGGACAGGTCCCGGAGGATGCGGTCTTCCAGCGCATTGGCAGAAAACGGCGTTTCCCGGCAGCCGGATGCGCTTTCATCTCCCTCCGCTTCGACGGGGATGCCGTCGCCGCTTTCGCCAGGGGCCGCATCAAGCCCCTGGATCCCGCCGGCTGGTTCCCCCTCCGGCATTTCAGGGGGAAGCTCCATTGCGGCGTCTTCGGAGGGCGTGTTTTCTTCCTCTTCTCCCCCTCCGATGGCGATGCCCCACAGCTTTTGCAGGCTGACGGGATACACGGGAATCCCGGCGACGAACCCCGGCAGGCCCGGGGCGGTTTTTTCCGACAGCAGGATGACGGCGCTGAGCTTTCCCGAATCCGCGTAACGCCGAAGCTGCTTGCCGACCGCGTTCACATCCGGTCTGCCGCGCTTGATTTCGATCCCCACCGCGCCGCACAGAAAGTCGATCCTGCACCGGGGCGCCAGCGGCGCTTCATGCCGAAAGCCGATCTCCGCCCGCTGCAAAGCGTCGGCCACCAGCCCGTGGAGGTCGTATTCGTCCTGGGTCTGCGGCGCGCGGATCGCCGCCAGCGCCGTCAATACCTGCTGTGCCGTCATGCCGTTGCCCGCCCGATCCTTTCCGCTGTATTCTACTGATATTATACCGCCTGTGTGAAAACTGGCAAGGATTTTTTTATTTCGGATTTTTGCTTGACATTCCCGCCGTCTTTCCGTTATAATGCCTTCATAGCGATGAAGGGATGCCAGTAACCCGGCCGATGCGCGCTTGAAGAGAGTTCCCGGAAGGTGCAAGGGAACAGCGGCGGCCAAAGGGCGAATTACCTCTCGGAGCACGGCCTTGAAGGAGCGTTTTCCGCTTTGGGTAGAGGCCCGCCGGCGCGCCGGTTACAGCGCATGAGAGGGCAGAGCGCAAGCGCTTCTGCCGAACGGAAGTGGTACAGCGATCATCCGCCTTCCCCTTATTTGGGGGGAGGCGGTTTTTTAAAAGGAGGCACCTATGGACATTCAGAATCTCAGGTTCGCCAGCCGTTTTGACGGCATTTCCGGCAGCGCCATCCGCGAAATCTTTAAACTGCTGGCCGTGCCGGGGATGATTTCCTTCGCCGGGGGCAATCCCGCCGCCAGCGCTCTGCCGGACGGGACCTGCGCGGAGCTTGCAAAAGAGCTGCTGCTCGACAAGGGCAAGACCCTGCTGCAATACGGGGCGACCGAGGGCTACGCGCCGCTGCGGGAAAGCCTGGTGCCGTACCTGAAAGACCGTTTCTCCTTTGACTGCGCGCAGGACGAGATCCTGCCCGTCACCGGCTCCACTCAGGCCATGGATCTGCTTTGCAAAGCGCTGATCGATCCCGGCGACAAGGTCGTGGTGGAGAACCCCACGTTCCTTGGCAACATGCAGGCGATCCGGCTGTACCAGGCGCAGCTTCTGCCCGTGGACAGCGACGGGGACGGCATCAGGGTGGACGAGCTGGAGGAAGTGTTTAAAAAGGAGCATCCCAAGATGCTCTACATTATCCCCACCTTCCAGAATCCTACGGGCCGCACCCTGAGCCTGGAGCGCCGTAAAAAGATCGCGGCACTGGCTTCCCAGTACGGCGTGGTGATTGCCGAGGACGACCCCTACCGCGACCTGCGCTACGCAGGGCAGGAGCTTCCCTCCATCAAGTCCTTCGACACGGAGGGCTGGGTGGCCTTCATGGGCAGTTTCTCCAAGGTCATTTCTCCCGGCCTGCGGGTAGGTTTCCTGGCGGCGGACAAGGCGCTGCTGCGCAAATGCACCATCGGCAAGCAGTCCAGCGACGTACACACCGCCAACCTCAACCAGGCCATCGTGGACGCCTACCTGCGCCGCGGGCTGCTGGCCCCCCACGTAAAGGAAATCTGCCTTAGCTACGCCCAGCAGATGAACACCATGCTGGGGCTGCTGGATAAGTGCGGCGGGGTGGCCCGATATACCACGCCCCAAGGCGGCCTGTTCATCTTCGCCGAGCTGAACGAGGGCATGGACGCGGTCAAGCTGCTCAGCAAGTGCGTGGACAGCGGCGTGGCCTACGTGCCCGGCACCTACTTCTACCCCAACGGCGGCCACGAAAACACCTTACGCCTCAACTTCTCCATGTGCTCGGTGGATCAAATCAGGCAGGGAATGGAAAAGCTGAACCGGGTGTTCTCCGAAAACGCCTGACCCCCTTGCAGCCTTTCCCGCTCACCAAGCCCCAGCGCCGGGTGCGGAGAGGCTCCCTCAGAAAAATAGTAAACAATAAAATGGAGGAATACCACCATGCAAAACGTACTCGACACCCTCCGCGAACGCGGATTTTTAGCCCAGATCACCTTTGAGGACGAGCTGTACAAGCAATTGGAAAAAGAGCCCACCGTTTTTTACGTGGGCTTTGATCCCACCGCCACGTCCCTGCATTTTGGGCACTTCATCCCCATCATCGCCATGGCGCACATGCAGCGGGCGGGCCACGTGCCCATCGCGCTGGTGGGCGGCGGCACGGCCATGATCGGCGACCCCAGCGGCAAGACCGACATGCGCAAAATGATGACCGTGGAAACCATTGACCACAACGTATCCTGCATCAAGAAGCAGATGGAGCGCTTCATCGAGTTCGGCGAGGGCAAGGCCCACATCGTCAACAACGCCGACTGGCTGCGTTCCCTGGGCTACATGGACTTCCTGCGGGACGTGGGCGCCATGTTCTCCGTCAACCGGATGCTCACCGCCGAATGCTACAAACAGCGGCTGGAGCGGGGCCTCACCTTCCTGGAATTCAACTACATGCTGATGCAGAGCTACGACTTCCTGCAGCTCTTCAAGAAGTACGACTGCCGCCTGCAAATGGGCGGCGACGACCAGTGGAGCAACATGCTGGCCGGGGCCGACCTGATCCGCCGCAAGGAACGGGAAGCCGCTTTCGCCTGCACCTTCAAGCTGCTGATGAACCATGAGGGCAAGAAGATGGGCAAGACGGAAAAAGGCGCGCTGTGGCTGGACGCGGAGCTTTGCAGCCCCTACGATTTCTACCAGTACTGGCGCAACGTGGACGACTCCGACGTGGAAAAGTGCCTGAGCCTGCTCACCTTCCTGCCCATGGACGAGGTAAAGCGCCTGTCCGCTTTGGAAGGCAGCGCCATCAACGAGGCGAAAAAGGTGCTGGCCTTTGAGTGCACCAAGCTCGTCCACGGCGAGGAAGAAGCCCAGAAGGCGCAGATGGCGGCGGCGGCCCTCTTCGGCGGCGGCGCGGCGGCGGACGTGCCCACCTATGAATGGACGAAAGCCCAGATGGAGCAGGACGCCCGCCTTACCACCCTGCTGAACCTCTGCGGCCTGTGCACCTCAAACGGCGACGCCCGCAAGCAGATCCAGCAGAACGCCGTGGTGATGAACGACAGCAAGGTCACCGACGTGAACCTGACCCTCTCCGCCGATATGTTCCCCGCCGACGGCATCCTGCTGCGCAAAGGCAAGAAGAACTATTGCCGGGTGGTGCTGAAGTAAAAAAGACGTTTTTATGGGAGAAACCGCTCTTTTGAGGCCAGAGAACGGTTTCCCCCGGTCCCCCTTCCGGGAAAGCCATAAGAAAGGCAAGCAAGAAGAAAATGAGAAGCAAGAAGATAATACGCATCGTGATTGGCGTTTTCCTGTTTGTTCTGCTTGCTTTTATTGGTTTCCGGTTCATCCGGAACAGCCTGAACCGCAGCCGTCTGCTGAAAGCCGTCCATCTGGAAAACACGGCGGGGTTAAGGCAAATCGATTATTGCAGCTGGACCGACCCGCTGCAATACAAAGATGGGTTTGAAATCATGGCGTTTTCGGCAGATAAGCAAAGCTTTAGAACGCCGGAGGAATGGATAGAAGAACCAAAGCCCCTTGATTTGTCCGAACTGGAGGCTTCCCTGCACATCGTCTTGGATTATGGCGGGATCCTGGGCTTAAGCCTTGGGGGAGATGTATGCTCCGCCTGGTTTTTCGCGGAGGGCAGAGACGCGGGAAAGCCGTTTGAACAGCGGGAATATTATCTGGGCTATTTATATGATAACTATGGCGAGCCCCTGATTTTCATTTATCATGGACACCACTTGTATGGGATCGAATAACCTGATTGACTTTATGGAGCGTATCATATGCCCGGCGATTACAAAACACTGAAACAAGCCGCCTCCGACGAATTCATCGTGAACAAGAGCCGCTTCATCGGCTATGCTTCTCCGTGCCAAAGCGAGGAAGAAGCGCTGGCGTTCCTGAAATCCATCCGGGAAAAGCACCGGGACGCGACGCACAACTGCTACGCCTACGTGATCGGGGAAAACGCGGGCGTCATGCGCTACAGCGACGACGGGGAGCCGGGCGGCACGGCGGGAATGCCCATGATGGATGTGCTGAAAGCCCGCCAGGTGGTGAACTGCTGCGTGGTGGTGACCCGGTATTTCGGCGGCATCCTGCTGGGGGCGGGGGGCCTGGTGCGGGCGTACTCCCATGGCTGCGTCCTGGCGATCAACGCGGCGCAGGTGGTGAAAATGCATCTGTCCAAGCGGCTGCTGCTGGATGTGCCCTATCCCCTGTGGGACCGGGTGAACCACGCCCTGAAAAGCCTGCCGGTGCTGACAGAGGATACGCAGTTCGGCGCATCCGTGGAAGCGACCCTGCTCGTCCGCGTCAGCGACCTGGAGGAAGTGGCGCAAAAACTCACCGCCGTCACCGACGCGAAGGCGGAATGGCTGCCCCTTGGCGAGCTGCACTATCCCTGGCCGGAAGAAGCGGAACAGGAGGCGTAAAAAGTATGGTACGGTTCGCTGGACTGAAGGACGCGGAAAAAATCAACGTCCTCCGAAAAGAAGTAAACGATCTGCACGTGGCGGGGCGCCCCAGCCATTTTAAGGCCGGCTTTAACAAAGAACTGCGGGACCATGTGTTCCCGTACCTGGCGGGCGGTTTCGGCTACGCGGCCGTGGATGAAACAGACGGGCAGGTCATCGGCATGGTGATGGTGGATTATATCGACCGCCCGGAAAGCCCCTACCGCTACGCTGAGCGCTTCTGCCACATCGCGGAAATCTGCGTGGACGAAAACCGCCGCGGGCAGGGTGTTGGAAAACGGCTGATGGACTTTGTGAAGGCCGACGCGAAAGCGAAGGGCTTTTCACGCATCGAGCTGGACGTGTGGGCGTTCAACGACGCGCTGGGCTTTTATGAGGCGGAGGGTTTCACCATATTTCGGCGCTATCTGGAATGTTATCTGGACAAGTAAAGTATTTTATCCGGGAAAGTATGAAAGGGCCCGCAGGCCCGTTCATCAATAATCCGCAGGCGGCGGCATGTACGTCGCCGGGGCCCGCAGCGCTTGGAAAACCTGCCCTTGGGCTGGTTTTCAGCGAAGGGCGGGCCGGAAGGCCCCGGGCAGGCGGCGGTAAGCCGCTTCCTATATCAATTTGCGACCGTAAAAAGAGCCTTTTCGGGCATACAGCCCGGAAAGGCCTTTTTACAGCAAATTGATGGTTCCATCGAAAGGCTGCTTTCGCTGACTTTCGATGGCTGAGCATCGGTGAAGTCGATACTCAGTTTTATTCTGTCCGCAGCGCCACCACCGGGTCTTTCTTCGCCGCCATGCGGGAAGGAATCAGCCCGGCGATAAAGGTGAGCACCATAGAAATGATCACCAGGATGACCGCGGCGAGGGCAGGCAGGTTCGCCAGGTTGGGAATGTCGGTGAGGGAATAAATGATCATGTTGATGACCACCACCAGCACCAATGTGACCAGAATGCCGATGAACCCGGCCACGAAGCCCACGATCAGGGTTTCGGCGTTGAACACCCGGGAAATGTCCCGCTTGCTGGCGCCAATGGCGCGCAGGATGCCGATTTCCTTGGTGCGCTCCAGCACGCTGATATAGGTGATGATGCCGATCATGATGGAGGACACCACCAACGAAATGGCTACGAACGCGATCAGCACATAGCTGATGGCGTTGATGATGGTGGTGATGGAGGACATGAGCAGGCCCACATAATCCGTATACTGGATCACGTCCTCCTCATCCGCCGCGGCGTTGTAGGCGTTGATGATTTCCGTCAGCTTCGCCTTGGCTTCAAAGTCCTTGGGATACAGGAAAACCGCGCTGGGGGAATCGATGTCGCATACGCCCAGGGTGGACAGGTTCTTTTCCAGGGTGTTGTTCATATCCTCCGGCAGCGCCATGCGCAGCACGGATTTGATGTCCTCCTTGCTCACCATGTTCAGCGCGAAGGAGGGGATCTGCTCCACGCGCTTCTGGATCTCCGCGTTCATGCCCATCACGCCGGAATACTTTTCAAAGAACTCGCTGACGCTCATGCTGTCCAGGGCGGCGAACAGGTCGGTCTGGTCAGTTTCAAATGCCTGGCCGGTGAACACGTCGATTTCAGGGTTCGCCAGCTGCTCCTGCACGATCTGGCTGTTCTTCACCTGGTCCAGCAGATACTCCATCAGCTCAAAGCGATAGCCCACGCCCACGGTCACCGTGGTCGCCACGGCCCCGTCGGCGGGCTTTAAAATGCCCACCACCTTGATTTCCATGGCGTTTTCCAGCTTTTCCCGCATGAAATCATCGTTCCGCTTGCGGCTTCTCCAGGCGGTGCCTTCCTTGCTGAAATAATCCGTGTTCAGCAGCAGGCGGAAGCGCAGGCTCATCAGTTCATCATAGGTGAATTCCAGGTCCTCGCTTTCGATGGGCTCGCCGTTCATGAGCGCTTCGAACATCCCCTTCAGCTCGCTCTGGTCTTTCAGGCCCAGGGTATACAGGGCGTAATCGCTCAGCTCATTGCGGGAATTGACGATGATCACCACTTCGTCCAGCCGCTGCGGCATGCGCCCCGCCAGCACTTTGTACTGGGATTTGAGCAGCTCTTCATTGTCAAGCAGCGGCTGGAAAGCGTTCATCCTGGTCATGGTGGCGTTCATCATGGTTTCCTGGATGCCGCCCATGGAGGAGCTCATCATGCTCATCATGCTCATCATGCCGGTGGCTTCAAGCGTGGTGGAGGGGTTTACCTGGATGGCCTCGCCGTCGTCGGTCAGGCGGTAGAGGGTCAGAGGGGTGCTGTACTCATACTGGATGCCGCTGACCAGCTCCCCCACTTCATCCGAACGGCTGTCCAGGTATTTTTTGAAGGAGGTCAGGTTGTTTTCCGTCACGCCGCTCATCCAGCCGCTCATCAGCCTGGTCATGCGGCTGCCGGAGTAAATCTTGCCGTCCTCCCGCTCCCGGGTATCCGAGGAAATGTCCATCATGCCGGTCATCATGTCCGTCATGTCCATGGTGCGCTCGTCGATCTCCAGAGGATAGGAGGACAGGGTGTCCCGCTCCACCCGCTCGATGAACATATCCACCCCGGCGGACAGGGACAGGATCAGCGCGATGCCGATGATGCCGATGGAGCCGGCAAAGGCCGTCAGAATCGTGCGGCCCTTCTTGGTCATCAGGTTGTTCAGCGACAGGGACAGGGCTGTGGCAAAGCTCATGGAGGGCTTTTTCTGCCGCACGGCCTCCCCCGCTGCCAGCCCCGTTTCCTCACAGGGAGAGGAATCGCTCACCACTTTGCCGTCCAGCAGGCGGATGATGCGGCTGGCATACCGGTCGGCCAGGTCAGGGTTATGGGTGACCATGATGACCAGCTTTTCTTTGGAGATTTCCTTCAAAATCTCCATCACCTGAACGCTGGTTTCGCTGTCCAGCGCGCCGGTGGGCTCGTCGGCCAGCAGGATATCCGGGTCGTTGACCAGCGCCCGGGCGATGGCCACGCGCTGCATCTGGCCGCCGCTCATCTGGTTGGGCTTCTTTTTGATCTGATCCTTCAGGCCCACCTTTTCCAGCGCTTCGATTGCCCGGCGGCGGCGTTCCTCCCGGCTGACGCCGGAGAGGGTGAGGGCCAGTTCCACGTTGGAAAGCACCGTCTGATGGGGGATCAGGTTATAGCTCTGGAACACGAAGCCGATGGAATGATTGCGGTAGGTGTCCCAATCGCTGTCCTTATACTCCTTGGTGGAGCGCCCGTTGATGATCAGGTCGCCCCGGCTGTACTGGTCAAGGCCGCCGATGATGTTCAATAACGTCGTTTTGCCGCAGCCGGAGGGGCCTAAAACAGCGGTAAATTCTTTCTCACGGAACCTAAGGTCAATGCCCCGCAGGGCCTCCACCTTCGTATCGCCTGTCTGATAATCCTTAGCGATATCCTTTAAAATCAGCATTTGCCTGCTCCTTTCCTCCCTGATTTCACAGAGAGTCAGCGTATTATATCAAAAATTTGTAAACAAAATATGAACAGAGGGAAGAAAAACGTTCCCCGGATTGATTTTTCGCTGCTTTTCCGCTATCCTGGTTCGGAGGTGGTGAAATTGCGCATCATTCCTTATGACGATATGTACCGGGACGATATGATCTTCATGGTGCTGGAGGCCAAGGACGCGCTGGGGCGGGTGCCGGGCCTGAATGAGGATCTGCTGGACGTACGCAAAAACTACCTGGACAAAGGCGATATGTTCTGGCTGGCGCTTTCCGATGCCGGGCGGGTGGTCGGCTGCATCGGATACAGCGCCATCCCGGATACGGATGACGTATGGCTGCACCGGTTTTACGTGAAAGCCGCGCTCAAGCGGCAGGGCATCGGGACAGCGCTGTATTTGCATGCGGAAGCCCATCTGCGCGCCATTGGAAAACAGCGCGTCCACGTCCATTTGGGCGGGAAGGGCTACGAGGCGTCCCGGCTCTTTTATCGGCATTTGGGATACGAATATGAACAGGATGAAAACTATATGGTGAAAAGCCTGAAACCATAGAGGATTTTTTGAAAGAAAGACGAATGATAATACGATGCCGGTTTGGAGACTATAACCAACAGACGGATAAAAGGAGGAACCCCCATGGAACTGAAAGGCAGCAAGACCGAACAAAACCTGCGCACCGCGTTTGCCGGCGAAAGCCAGGCCCGCAACAAGTACACCTATTTTGCTTCCAAGGCCAAAAAGGAAGGCTTCGTGCAGATCGCCAACATTTTTACCGAAACCGCTGAGAACGAAAAAGAGCACGCCAAGATCTGGTTCAAGCTCCTGGGCGGCATCGGCACCACCGCCGAAAACCTGCTGGCTGCCGCGGAGGGCGAAAACTATGAGTGGACGGATATGTACGCGGCCTTTGCCAAGGAAGCCCGGGAAGAAGGCTTTGAGGACATCGCCAAGCTGTTTGAGGGCGTTGGCGCTGTGGAAAAGGAGCATGAGGAGCGCTACCGCAAATTGCTTTCCAACGTGCAGGGCGGCCTGGTGTTCTCCCGGGACGGCGACATGATCTGGCAGTGCTCAAACTGCGGCCATATCGTGGTGGGCAAGCAGGCCCCCGAAGTCTGCCCCGTTTGCGCCCATCCCCAGGCATATTTCCAGATCAAGGCGGAAAACTACTGATTTTTGGTTAAAAGGCCGATTTCTTTCCGGACAGGCTCAGGCCAGGATAGCACAATGAACAGGCGTGACCATTGCGGTCACGCCGTTTTTTAGGGGGTGTTCACACTACCCGAAAAGAGCTGATTCTGAGATGATTTTTCGTCAGGCAAGGCGCATTTCCGCAGGAATACTGGCGGTATTTCAAGGAAATGCAACGCAGCATGACGGAAAATCAACCAGAATTCAGCC